>CAYOOU010000099.1:0-6080 GCA_964405635.1 uncultured Piscirickettsiaceae bacterium | reverse complement strand
GATTTAATCAGCACTTCCCTAAGCAAGCTTTGATAAAATACCTGATTATTCTTAGATAACCCTTAGGAGCTTCCACATGCGTATGATTCTTCTTGGTGCCCCAGGCGCCGGCAAAGGTACTCAAGCCCAGTTTCTCACCAAAACCTTTAATATCCCCCAAATCTCCACAGGCGATATGCTCCGTGCCGCGATTAAAGAGGGAACTGACCTAGGCAAAAAAGCCAAAGCGTATATGGATGCAGGACAGCTCGTCCCTGATGAGGTAATTATTGGTCTGGTGAAAGAGCGCATTGCACAGCCTGACTGTGAAAATGGCTTTTTGCTAGATGGCTTTCCCCGCACCTTAGCACAAGCTGACGCCCTAAAAGAGGCAGGTGTTGAAATAGATGCCGTCATTGAAATTGATGTGCCCGATGAAGAGATTGTAAAACGCATGAGCGGCCGCCGAGTACATCCCGCTTCTGGCCGTACTTACCACATTGTGTACAATCCGCCTAAAGAAGAGGGCAAAGATGATGAGACTGGCGAGCCTCTCATTCAACGGGAAGATGATCAACCCGAAGTGGTACTTGACCGCCTAAAGGTTTACCACGAGCAAACGCAACCGCTAATTGACTACTACCGCAAAGAGGCGGAAGCCAACGCCAATCTTAAATATATCTATGTGGACGGTACACAAGATATTGAAACCGTGCAAAAACAGATATTACAAGCCCTTAAGGCATAAAATCACATGCAGGACTGGGGATTTTGGCAAAAAATTTCCGTTCAGATTCATTTTCTCCAGTCCTGCAAAATAATGTAAAATAACCCTTTACCCCAAATTTTAATGAGGCATTTCCTATGGCAAGAGTCACAGTTGAAGATTGTTTAGATCAAGTTGAAAACCGTTTTGAATTAGTTTTGCTGGCCGCCAAGCGTGCGCGTCAAATCTCCAATGGTGCGGAACCCACCATTGACGCAGGCAAAGACAAACCCACTGTAATTGCTTTACGCGAATTGGCCGCTGGCACCATCGACAAAGACACCGTGATGGGCGACCCTGATACCCCTCCTTACTTCGGTTAATGCCTAACCCTTTCAACCCCTCTATGCCCACCCCCACCTCTTTAGATGGACTCCTTGAAAAAACCCGCCAATACCTAAAACCAGAGCAGGTGCAGCAGGTAGAGGTGGCTTTTAAGTTTGCAAAGCAAGCACACCAAGGTCAAAAACGCAAAGCGGGGGGGGATTACATCTGGCACCCCGTAGCAGTAGCCGAAATTCTGGCCGAAATTCAGCTCGATACCGAAAGCCTAATTGCCGCCCTGCTGCATGATGTGGTGGAAGACACGCCCTACACCAAAGAAGACATTGCCCAACGCTTTGGTAACAGTGTGGCAGAGATTGTGGACGGCGTCACCAAGCTGGGCAAACTGGCATTCAACAATCCTCAAGAAGCCCAAGCAGAAAGCTTTCGCAAAATGATTTTGGCCATGAGCCGAGACATTCGGGTCATTTTAATTAAGCTGGCTGACCGCCTACACAATATGCGCACTCTTGGTGTCATGCGACCCGACAAACAACGCCGCATTGCCAAAGAGACACTAGACATCTATGCCCCCATTGCCGCCCGTCTGGGCATCAATGCCATTCGCATAGAGCTGGAAGATTTAGGCTTTAAAGCGATGCACCCTTTCCGCTTTAAGGTGTTGCAAAATGCGGTCAAAAAGGCACGAGGCAATCGCAAAGAGATTGTCGAACAGATTACCGAAACCATTCAGAATCGCCTACAAGCAGATGGCATTCCCGCCCAGGTGATTGGTCGAGAAAAACACCTTTACAGCCTTTACAAAAAAATGAAAAACAAAGGGCTGCATTTCAACGATATTCTCGATATCTTTGCTTTTCGCATTATTGTCAACAGTGTGGATGAGTGCTACCGCACCCTCGGTTCCGTACACTCCCTCTATAAACCGCTACCCGGCCGCATTAAAGACTACATCGCGATTCCCAAGCCCAATGGCTATCAATCCCTGCATACCGTGGTTTTTGGTCCTTTTGGTGTGCATGTTGAGGTGCAGATTCGTACCCACACTATGCACGAAGTCTCAGAACATGGCATTGCTGCGCACTGGCACTATAAAGATGGCAAAAGCGATCACCCCTCTCCCGTAGAAATCAAAGCACAAGAGTGGGTTAAAAACCTGCTAGAGATCCAGCAGAGCGCTGGTAACTCTTTGGATTTCTTAGAAAATGTTAAAATAGACCTCTTCCCCGATGTCATCTATGTATTCACCCCCAAGGGGGACATTATTACCCTACCTAAAGGGGCAACCGCCATTGATTTCGCCTATGCAGTGCACTCAAATTTAGGTCATGCCACGGTTGGCTGTCGCATCAATAAAAAACTGGTGCCTCTACGAACCGTCTTAGAAAATGGACAAACCGTGCAAATTATCAAAGGCTCAGAAGCCCTGCCCAACCCCAACTGGCTCAACTTTGTCACTACCGCCAAAGCTCGCTCCCAAATCCGCCACTTTTTAAAACAACAAAAAAAAGAGGCCGCAGAAGCCTTGGGAGAACGCCTGCTCACCAAAGCACTCAGACAATATAATATGTCTTATAGTGCACTCAATGAGTTTTTGCGTTCAGGTATTTTAGAAATCCTTGGCCTCTCCTCTTGGCAGGGGCTTATGCAAGAAATCGGCATGGGAAAAAGAGTGGCAGCCTTAGTTGCCAAACAAATTCACGACCTTGTTTTAGGCAGCGATGACAAAGTACCAATCATCAACCACTCTACCGCACCCCTGATTATCTCTGGTACAGAAGGCGTGGCCATTAATTTTGCCCAGTGTTGTCGTCCCATTCCTGGCGATGACATTATTGGGTTTATCAGCTCCGAAAAAGGGCTGGTCATTCACCGTGCCTGCTGCGCTAATGTCAAAAACTATCAAAAACAGCCCGATAAATGGCTAGAGGTGCAATGGGAACCCAATATTGAACAGACCTTTGCGGTGGATTTAGAAGTGGAAGTGCAAAACAAACGTGGGGCACTGGCGATGGTGGCCAACCGAATTGCAGACGCTCAAACCGATATTGAAAGTGTCCGTTCAGAAGACAAGGACGATAGCTACAGTGTGATGCACTTTGTGATTCGGGTGAAGGATCGCAAACACCTAGCCGATGTGATACGCCGCTTAAAACAACTGCCCATTGTGGAAAAAATTACTCGACACAGCTGTTAAAATGACAAACCCTTGCTCACTCATACCAAGGTCTCTAAAAGAGGAAAACAATATGAAAGAAATCATCAGCACCGACAAAGCCCCTCAAGCCATTGGCACTTACTCCCAAGCGGTTAAAGTGGGTAACACCGTTTACCTTTCTGGTCAAATTGCCCTATTTCCAGAAACCATGGAACTACGCGAAGGGGACATTAGCGAACGCATTCATCAAGTGTTTCAAAACCTCACCGCAGTCTGTGAAGCCGCTGGCGGCACACTACAAGATATTGTGAAACTCAATATCTTCCTCACTGACCTGAACCACTTTGCCACCGTCAATGAAATTATGGCACAATACTTCGAACAACCCTACCCCGCCCGTGCCGCTGTAGGTGTCAAAGAGTTACCTAAAGGCACCGATGTAGAAATGGATGGGGTAATGGTGCTCAGCAGCTATTAAAGAAGGGGGGAATATGGACGCCAAAACACTTTTGAGTGAAGCCATAAAACTCAAGCCTCACGAGCGCATCTCGCTTGTAGAGCAACTGATCAAGAGCCTAGACGAACCTAATAAAACCATTGATGAAATTTGGGCGGATGAGTCTGAAAAACGACTTCAAGCTTATCGGGAGGGAAAAATACAAGGCATTCCATTTGAAGAAGTTTTTCACCGCCTTGGCTCACCAACATAGAAAACCAGATTACTGGATAGAAAGGCATCCTGATTAACCATGCCCCAAAATACGCCCTCTCTTCACCCTATGGCACAACAGCCCATCACCAACCTAAAAGGGGTGGGGCAGAAGCAGGCAGAAAAACTGCAGAAACTGGGGCTGTTTACGCTGCAAGATCTGCTGTTTCATCTGCCAAGCCGCTATCAAGATCGCACCCGCCTTTGGCCTGTCTCTCCAAGTTTGCTCGGGCAGGAGGTTCAGATAGAGGGAGAAATTATCGGCCAACACATGACCCAGTCCCGCAATGCCAGCCTGTTAATAAAACTGGTGGATAGCCACCCAGAAGGGTCGGCTCAAGCGGTCACTCTACGATTTTTTCATTTCTATCGAAATCAAGCTCAGCAGTTTAGTCGAGGCATGAAGGTTCGTGCCTTTGGCGAGCTACGACAAGGGCCAAATGGCTTAGAGATGGTGCATCCACACTATCAGGTTTTTTCTGATCACCAAGCACCACCACTGGAAAGTACCCTCACCCCCACCTATCCAACCACTGAAGGCATTGGACAGGCCACCCTGCTTAAACTGATCAAACAAGCACTTGCCCATCATCAACAATACCCTCTGCCTGAAGCTTTACCCGATGAAGTTTTACAGCCGCTTAATCTGCCGCCTATTAATACTGCACTGGTTACATTACATCAACCGCAGCCTGAAGACGACCTCTTTGCCATTCAAAATTTTGAGCACCCTGCTCAACAGCGACTGGTATTTGAAGAGCTATTGACCCATCAGTTAGCGATGCAGGCACTACGACAAACCAGTCGCCAAAAAGGTGCGCCCATTTTTCCTCAAAGCCATCTATGCAATCAACTGATTGCTAGCCTACCCTTTGAGCTGACCGCAGCACAGCAACGCGTGTGGCAGGAAATTCAGCAAGACTTAAACCAAGGCGTGCCCATGCAACGGTTAGTGCAGGGCGATGTGGGTTCGGGCAAAACCATTGTGGCTGCCCTAGCCGCCATTCAAGCAGCAGAAGCGGGATTCCAAGTCGCGATTATGGCGCCCACTGAGATTTTGGCAGAACAGCATCGCAACCACTTTGCCGAATGGCTAGAGTGCGTGGGCATTGAGATGGCTTGGCTTAATGGGCGAATGAAAGTGGCTGAGCGGCGACAGATGCTGGAAAAAATCAGCTCTGGAGAGGCCAAGGTGGTGGTAGGCACCCATGCACTGTTTCAAGAGGCGGTACAGTTTCAACAACTGGGCTTAGTGATTATTGATGAACAGCACCGTTTTGGGGTACACCAACGGCTGGCCTTACAGAATAAGGGCAAGCAAACAGACGACCAAGGCATTCATCAGCTGGTGATGACGGCTACGCCCATCCCCCGCACCTTAGCCATGACCGCCTATGGGGATTTAGACATCTCTATCATTGATAGTTTGCCTCCAGGGCGTCAGCCAATTGAAACCGCTGTACTCAACCAAAACCGCCGCACTGAGGTCATGGAACATCTCGTCCAACAGTGCAAACAGGGCGTACAAGCCTACTGGGTCTGCCCGCTGATTGAGGAGTCTGAAGCGGTGCATGCTCAGGCAGCTGAAGTGACGGCACAACAGTTTATGGAGCAGTGGCCAGAGCTGCGAGTAGGACTGGTGCATGGACGAATGAAGGCGGAAGAAAAGGCGCAAGTGATGCAAGCCTTTCATGCTCACCAGTTAGATTTGCTGGTGGCCACCACCGTGATCGAAGTGGGCGTGAATGTGCCTAATGCCTCGCTGATGATTATTGAAAATGCCGAACGACTGGGACTCGCACAGCTGCACCAACTGCGAGGCAGAGTCGGACGCGGACAGAAAAAGAGTCACTGCGTACTGCTCTATCAAGCCCCCCTATCCGAAGTGGGCAAACGGCGACTGCAAATTATGCGAGAGACCACCGATGGCTTTAAAATTGCGCAAGAGGATTTAAAATTACGCGGACCAGGTGAGATTCTCGGCACCCGTCAAACCGGTGGGCTACAATTTCGCATAGCCGACCTACAAAGAGACCAAGCTTGGGTCACCCCTGCACAACAGTGGGCACAAAAACTGATTCACACCCACCCTCAAACGGTAGAAGCCCTACAGCAACGCTGGATTGGGCAACGCAGTGAATACAAAAATGCTTAAAAAAATGCCAAAATCCCCAGCCCTGCCC
>CAYOOU010000098.1:4598-6175 GCA_964405635.1 uncultured Piscirickettsiaceae bacterium | reverse complement strand
CTAGCAAGGGGTAGTGCGATTTGCCGATTTCTATCTAAGGATTTGGGCAATGCATAACTTAATTCACATCAATCATCTGCACGGTGCCATCTGGCATCACTTCCACCATATTTCCTTTAGGCTCTTCTAGGAAGAAGACAATTAACGCCAACACCACTGTAGAAGCCATGCCGATAAAGAGGAAGAACGCGTCATAGTCCACCAAACTATTAACCGTTAAGAAAATCACCGCCCCCACATTTCCAAAGGCACCTGCCATGCCGGCAATCTGCCCAGTCATGCGACGCTGAATGAGGGGAACCATGGCGAATACCGCACCGGAGCCCGCCTTGGAGAAGATGCCGCCAATAATGGTTAAGCCCACCACAATCCAAACAGGCCAGCTCTGATCAACCGTGCCCAGCACCAAGAAGCTGCCTGCAATTCCGGCAAACACCACCATCAAGGTACGGCGGCGACCAAAACGGTCACTGATCCACCCGCCTCCAGGGCGAGCAAAGAGGTTAATAAAAGGATAGATCCCCGCCAACAGCGCAGCGGTCACTTTGGGTAGTTCAAACCACTCCACATAGAACATGGCCAACATAGAGACCACTGCCAACTCGGTACCAAAGGTGATCATATAGGCCAAATCCAAAATCGCCACCTGCTTAAACTTATAGCGGTGCAACTCTGGTACAGGCTCTTTTAAAATGTGGGCATTAATATGCCAGATTTTCCAAATTTGAACCGCATAGGTTACCCCCAAGGCGATATAAATCCCCATAGCCGTAGGCTCTGTAATCAATCCCATGCCCTCTGGCGAAAGCTTCCAAGTCAGCACCGCCAAGGCGATAAATAAGGGGGCATTCATTAAAATATAGAGTAGCAAATCCCCTTTTGAAGTCACCTCCATTGCACCCGTCTTTTTCGGCTTAAAGTAGGTAGACCCTTTAGGGGTATCGGTGACACTAAAGTAGTAATAAATTCCATAGGCAATGGCGGCAAGACTCACAACGGTAAACGCCCAGCGCCAGCCATCTTCGCCGGCAAACCAAGCTGCCAGCACCGGTAATACCAAGGCTCCCCCTGCGGCACCAAAGTTACCCCAACCACCATAGATGCCTTGGGCAAGGCCTGTTTCTTTAGCCGGGAACCACTCGGAAATCATGCGAATGCCCACCACAAAGCCTGCACCAATAAAGCCTGATAGGAAGCGTAACAGTGCTAAGGTTTGGTAGCTGTCTGCCCAAGCAAAGGCAATACTCACTAAGCCCCCCAGCACCAAAATCCCCATATACATAATACGAGGACCAAACTTATCCACCAGCATCCCCACAATAATACGCGCTGGAATGGTCATCGCCACATTCAGAATCAGCAGCACCTTCGCCTGCTGATCCGTAAGGTGCAACGCCTCTTGGATAAAGGGCATCATAGGGCCTAGACCCAGCCACACCATAAAAGACATAAAGAAAGCAAACCAGGTCAAATGCAAAATCCGCATCTTGCCACTAAAGGAAAGTAGGTTGAATCGACTGTTACTCATTAAGTGAGCTCCTTATTGGAATTCTAAAAGCTATCAACTTATAAGCGAC
>CAYOOU010000098.1:0-4498 GCA_964405635.1 uncultured Piscirickettsiaceae bacterium | reverse complement strand
CAAACTCCAAATGAGACCTATAAATGAAACAACAACTCATTGTTATTGGCTCTGGCATGGTCGGTTCCCGATTTGTGGAAAACCTACTCAAACAGACAAAGCAGACAGAAAATCCTTATGAAATCCACATTTTCAATAAGGAGCCTGTAGGGGGCTACAACCGCATTATGCTCTCTCATGTGCTTTCTGGCGAAAAACAGATCGATGAGATTATGACCCATGATGAGGCGTGGTTTGAGGCTCGAGGCGTATTTCTGCATGTGGGCAAAGAAATTGTAAACATCGATACTGATCAGCAACAAGTGTTCACCGCTGATGGACAACGCCATGATTATGACAAACTGGTACTCGCCACCGGCTCCAACCCTTTTATTATTCCCGTGCCAGGGTATGAGCTACCGGGTGTTATCAGCTTTCGAGACATTCAAGATGTCGAAACCATGATCGACACCGCTCAGCGGAAACACAAGGCGGTCGTGATTGGCGGAGGGCTTCTGGGATTAGAGGCGGCTAATGGTCTGATGATTCGTGGCATGGAAGTCACCGTTGTGCATCTTATGGAAACGCTCATGGAGATGCAGCTAGACAGTTTGGCCGGTCAACTACTGAAGGCGTCTCTTGAGGCCAAGGGCATGAAGTTTGAAATGCCTGCCCAAACCGCCAAAATCTTAGGTGAAACCCATGTCACTGGCGTGCAATTTGCCGATGGCCATGAAATCGAAGCCGATTTAGTCGTCATGGCGGTGGGCATTCGCCCCAATGTGGGCATTGCCAAAAAAATCGGACTCGAAGTGAATCGAGGCATTGTGGTCAGTGATCAACTAGAGACTTCCCTTCCCAATATCTACGCGGTTGGAGAATGCACCGAGCACAATGGCACCGTGTATGGACTGGTCGCCCCACTTTATGAGCAGGCAGAAGTGCTGGCCAAACACCTCAGTGGCGACACACAAGCCGCCTATCACGGCAGCTATGTCTCCACCAAACTCAAAGTAACTGGCATTAGCCTTTTCTCAGCTGGTGACTTCCATGAAGGGCCAGACAAAGCCGTCATTACCTATAAAGATTTGACACAAAATGTCTATCGCAAAGTGGTGTTAAAAGACAATGTGATACAGGGCGCCATTTTGTATGGTGATGTGACGGGCGCCAACTGGATCTATCAAAATTTAGTCGATCAGGCGGACATGTCCCCCTATCGTGAAACCCTTATTTTTGGAGAGGGCTTTGAGCCTAATCCCGTCGTCCTGAATCCGTAACTTCAATGCGGATAGCAGGACGGAAGATATGGGGTTAGCACTGAATTTAAAAAATCTTAGCTTCACCCTTAGGGAAGCGGGCATTTTTTGAACCAGTGATGAATCTATAGCTTTCATCCTGTGCCGTAGTGAAGTTACGGATTCAGGACAAATTTAAAACAGAAGGATATTGCAGCATGAGCAACGCTAAGAAAAAAATTGTTGTCGTCGGGAACGGCATGGTAGGCCACAACTTTATCGAAAAGTTGGTGGACACTGGAGGACTAGAAAAGTACGAGATAGTCGTTTTTGGGGAAGAAAAGCGCCCTGCCTATGACCGTGTTTACCTCTCCTCCTACTTCTCAGGCAAAACGGCGGAAGACCTCTCTTTGGTCGAGCCTGGCTACTATGAAAAGCACGGCATTAAACTTCATCTTAGCGATAAGGTTGTTCAAATTGACCGCCTGAATAAAAAAGTCATTTCCGAAAAAGGGAAAGAAGAGACCTACGACCGTCTCGTGCTGGCTACGGGTTCTTACCCTTTTGTGCCCCCCATTGAGGGCAATGACCGTGAAGGCTGCTTGGTGTACCGTACCATTGAAGACTTAGAAGCCATTGAAGAAGCGGCCAAGAAAAGCAAAGTCGGTACCGTTATTGGTGGAGGACTATTAGGACTGGAAGCTGCCAAAGCCCTTTCTGACCTCGGACTTAAAACCCATGTGGTTGAGTTTGCACCTCGCCTGATGCCCGTGCAGTTAGACGAAGGGGGAGCAGGCCTGCTTAAGCGAAAAATTGAAAAACTTGGGGTGAGCGTGCACACCTCAAAAGCGACCCAACGCATTGTGGATGGCGAGACATGCCTTAACCGCATGGCATTTTCCGATGGTGAATTCTTAGAAACCGACATTATCCTTTTCTCCGCTGGCATTCGTCCTCGAGATGATTTAGCTAAAGCTGCTAGACTAGAAATTGGCCCTCGTGGTGGAATCGTCATTAACGACTACTGCCAAACCTCCGATCCCGCTATCTACGCCATTGGTGAGTGTGCCCTACACGACGGTATGATTTATGGCTTAGTTGCGCCAGGTTACGCCATGGCTCAAGCAGTTGTGCACCAGTTAGAAGGCATCTCTAGCACCTTTGAAGGCGCAGATATGAGCACTAAGCTCAAATTGATGGGGGTAGAAGTCGGCTCCATCGGTGACCCCCACGGCACAGACGAAGATGCCCTCTCCTATGTTTATGAGAATGGCCCAGAAGAGATCTACAAAAAAATCGTCGTCTCCAGTGATGGTAAAAAACTGCTGGGTGCGGTATTGGTTGGCGACACGGCAGACTTTGGCAACCTGTTACAGCTCAAGCTCAATGACATGGAGCTGCCCGAACACCCAGATCAGCTCATTCTACCTAACCGTGATGGCAGCGGTGCAGACCTCTTCGGTCCTGACGCTTTGCCAGAAACCGCTCAACTCTGCTCCTGCTATGATGTCAGCAAAGGCGACATTATCCAGGCCGTAGAAAGCGGCTGCTGCACGATGGCAGACATCAAAGCGGAAACCCAAGCAGGTACCGGTTGTGGAGGCTGTGTCCAACTGGTGACCAATGTTTTAAACTCCGAACTGGAAAAACGCGGGGTAGAGGTCAATACCGACCTGTGTGAACACTTTGCCCACACCCGCCAAGAGCTGTTCCACATCTGCCAGGTTGAAGAGATTAAAGATTTCAAAACCCTGATTACCAAGCACGGCAAAGGACACGGCTGTGATGTGTGTAAACAGACTGTCGGCAATATCTTGGCCTCTCTTTGGAACAGCTATGCCCTTGAAAAAGAGCAGGTGCCACTTCAAGACACCAACGATAAATTCTTGGGCAATATGCAAAAAGATGGCACTTACTCTGTCATCCCTCGTGTACCAGGTGGAGAAATCACACCAGAAAAGTTAATTGTGCTAGGGGAAGTGGCCAAAAAATACAACCTCTACACCAAGGTAAACGGTGGTCAGCGAATTGTACTGTTTGGAGCCAAAGTGGACGATCTACCCGCTATCTGGGAAGAGTTGATTGCCGCTGGTTTTGAATCCGGTCAAGCCTATGCCAAAGCGCTGCGTACCGTTAAATCCTGTGTAGGTTCCACCTGGTGCCGCTACGGTCTGGACGACTCCGTGACCATGGCAATTGAGATGGAAAACCGCTACAAAGGGCTACGCTCACCTCATAAAATTAAAATGGGGGTCTCTGGCTGTACCCGTGAGTGTGCCGAAGCTCAAGCCAAAGATATTGGTCTCATCTCTACCGAAAACGGCTGGAACCTCTATGTTTGCGGAAACGGTGGTATGAAACCTCGTCACGCTGACCTGTTCGCCACGGGGCTGACCAAAGAAGAAGTATTTAAGTATGTGGATCGCCTCTTAATGTTCTACATTAAAACCGCCGACCGCCTGCAGCGTACCGCCCCTTGGCTAGAAAGCCTAGAAGGTGGCTTGGCCTACTTGCAAGATGTGGTCATCAACGACTCGCTTAATATCGCCGATGAGCTGGAAGCCCAAATGGCTAAAATCCGTGAAACCTATCAATGTGACTGGAAAACGGCCATTGAGCGTGACGAGTACCGCAACCGCTTCCACGCCTTTGTTAACTCCGATAAAAAAGCCGAGCAATATGTGGTGCTTGAGCGCGGGCAAATCCGTCCTGCCACCGAAAACGAAAAGCTTGAAGGCATTGCGGTAGAAGTGACTGAGTTAAAACAAGCATAAAATGACTCAGCTCACGCTTGAAACACACCATCCCAGCGCTGAAAACCTGCCCTGAGCTGGTGCGTTTCAGGCTTAACCTAAGCCATTAGAACAATAAAAGGAATTTTTAAAATGAGTGAATTTACCAAAGTTTGCACCCTAGACGACCTCACCCCTGACTCAGGTGTGGCCGCCCTCGTCAACGACAAGCAGCTCGCCCTATTCTATATTGATGGGGATGTTTATGCTGTGGACAACTTCGACCCGCTAGGCAAAGCCTATGTAATGTCTAGAGGTTTCTGTGGAGACTTGGGCGGTGAGTTAATGTGTGCCTCCCCTCTGCAAAAAGAGCATTACAGCCTCCGCACTGGGGAATGCCTTGATAAAGAAGGGGTCTCTATTCCCGTGTATGAAACCAAGGTGGAAGACAACACCGTTTATGTTAAAGTTTAAGTAGCCACTCATAGACACAGGCTAGGGAAGTGCTGATTAAATCACTTTTGACTGGAAAAGGGTAGCGGTGCGATG
>CAYOOU010000097.1:0-6221 GCA_964405635.1 uncultured Piscirickettsiaceae bacterium | reverse complement strand
TGCCTACTTCAAAATTGATTGATTTTTTTCGAGACTACCTCGCTTATCCTTTGCCCACCCGAGTGGAGTTGGGAGAAGCAGCTGGCAATGCTGAAATAGAGGAGATGGCACAATCTATTTTGGAGGTGTTTGCCGAAATTCAACAGGAACGAAATGAGCGCATTGATGATGCACTTTTTACTCAGCCAGTGATGGCAATGTGGATGGCTAAACAGCAGATTAAAACTTATAAAATCAATCGCCATGTTGCGGCCATTCAGATATGTTATGCCATTGGTGAACCCCCAGAAGGGGAGGAAATCCCTAAGAATTTGATTTTTTTGCCAGAAGACCGGATGTCGGAAACGATTTATGAAAAAAGTTGTCGCCCACCTAAAGTTCTGATCCCCTCTCCTTTTGACTCCATTGAGTTGATGCAACAAGGTGAGAAATTTTTAGGGTTTATTCAACAGCAATTTCAACAGTGGATAAATCAAAAATATGTATATACCGTCAAGCAAGCACGCAGCTTAAAAATTGATTTTAGTGAACGGTCAAAAAAGCCAATGCGGGTGATGATTTTTGCTTGCTATTACACGACTGTGATGCGGTACGCTTTGGAAAGCATGGCACAAGCCTTTGAAAAGCTGGGATGTGAAGTACTATTTTTAATTGACGATCCGTACAGTTATTTGATCGGTACAAAAACTGTAGAAGCCTATTTGCAGTTTAAACCACACCTTACTTTTAACATTAATCACCTTAATAATGAAGCCATTTCACCCGACACTTTTAATATTATCTGGTGGCAAGATTTGATGGAGGATTTGCAAAAATCGGAACCCTTCAGAAATATACGTCCACGAGATTTTCACTATGCCTTCGGGGACTATATTTTAGAGGGGGTGAAAAATAAAGGGGTAGAGGTTCATTATCAAGAGCAGTGTGCAGATGAAAATATCTACTTTCCTCCATCAGAGAACAATCAGCGGCGAAATGTGGTGGTTTTTGTGGGCAGTGCTTATGCACAAGAGCCCAAAGCTTTTGCTAAGCACTATGGAGAAGAGAGTTTACAAAAGGTGTTAACAGATTATGAGCAGATTTTTAATCAACCCATTGTTGAAGCACAGCAGCGGGTGGATTTGATTCATCGCTATATAGAGACGCATACCCAATATCATCAGTTTTATTTGACTCGACTGTGGATCTATTACTGCCGCACGACCATTATTCATGCCTTAATTGATAACAGCCCTTATCCTATTGAACTCTATGGTTATGACTGGCAGGACGATCCGAAAACGGCGCCTTATTATCAAGGAAGCATTGAAAATGGACAGGCTTTGGCAGACCTATACCGTTCTGTTAAGTATGGACTGTCGGTGCAACCTTTTATGACCGGACATCAGAGACTGGCAGAAATCAAGTTTTGTGGTGCCATACCACTGGTCTTTTGGACGCCTAACCGTTATGAACACACCGATTACCGTAAAGAAGTGGTGGCTTTTGAATCGCTTGACGAGTTGAGTAGACAGTTGAACAATGCGCCCACCGTGTTGCCTGATGAAAATATTCGCCATCATTTCTCTTATATCAATTTTGCCCAATGTTGTTTACAGCAGGTAGAGAATACCGTAGAAGCGTCAAGGCAGGAGGATGAAGTTTGAGTTCTAGCGCAGTGATGACTGGGCAACAGCTGTTTGAAGGGTGGAAACAGATGGTCAATATTCGTCTGTTTGAAGAGACGGTGGCTCGAAACTATGTTGAACAGGAGATGCGTTGTCCTGTACATCTCTCAATTGGCCAAGAGGCGGTGGCTGTAGGCGTGTGTAGTCAGTTAAGCCCAACAGATAAAATTTATAGCAACCATCGGGCACATGCTCACTATTTAGCAAAAGGTGGGGATATGACAGCCTTGATCGCCGAGTTTTATGGCTTGGAAAATGGCTGTGTCGGCGGCTGGGGAGGCTCCATGCACTTAATGGATTTGCAAGCAGGTTTTGCAGGAACTACCCCAATTGTAGGGGGCACAGTGCCCATTGCCACGGGTTCTGCTTGGGCACAAAAACACCAGCAACAGAGTGCTTGTACGGTCTCTTTTTTAGGTGATGGCTGTTTTGAAGAGGGGGTGGTCGCAGAGAGTTTGAACTTTGCCGCCTTGCATCAACTGCCCATTTTGTATGTTTTAGAGAATAACCTTTATTCGGTATACACTCGAATTGAAGAGCGGCAGCCTCCCAGAAAATTAACAGCTGTAGCAGAATCTATGGGGCTTAAAACGCTTAAAGGGGATGGTAACCGGCTGGTGGAGGTGGTTGAGCTAACACAAAAAGCGCTAAACTTGATTCAGCAAGGCAAAGGTCCAGTGTTTTTAGAACTCAGTACGTATCGGTGGCCGGAGCATTGTGGTCCCAATAATGATGATCATTTGGGCTATCGCCCAGCTGGTGAGTTGGCTCAATGGCAGCAGCGCTGCCCCATTGCTCAGATGGAAACAGAACTGAACCTTTCAGCAGAACAAATGGCCGAGACATACCAACAAATTCAGCAAAATATAGACCAGTGTTGGGAAAAAGCTTTGCGGGGTAAAATCCCCAGTCCTGCCAATCTGGAGGCAAAAGTATATGCCTAAAACCCATTTTATAGCCGCAATTCGTCAGAGCTTTATCGATGCCATGAATGCAGATGAGTCGGTGGTGGTGATTGGTGAAGGCGTGCCTGACCCTAAAGCCATTTTTGGTAGCACGGAAGGGTTGCGGCAGCAGTTTGGTGAGTCTCGCGTGTTTGATATGCCTTTGTCTGAAAATGCACTTACCGGTATCTGCTTGGGGGCTGCGGTGAATGGTTTACGGCCAGTATTGATTCATCAACGAATTGATTTTTCTCTATTGGCGATGGATCAGATGGTGAATCATGCGGCCAAATGGCACATTATGTTTAATGGGCAGCAGTCTGTACCAATGGTCATCCGTACCATAATCGGCAAAGGTTGGGGGCAAGGCCCTCAACACTCTCAAGCTTTATGGGGCATGTTGGCACAGGTTCCAGGTATCAAAATTGCCCTACCTGCTACCGCTAAGGAGGCTTATCAGATGATGCGTCTGGCCATTGCTGACCCCAACCCTGTATTGTTTGTGGAGCACCGTTGGTTACACCATACAGAGTCTGCTGGCACGCCAAAAGATTGGCAGAGGGCATTAGAGCGTGGATTAGATTGTAGCGACTTAGACTCTGCTAGAGTTGTTAGAGCCGGAGAGGATTTGACCTTGGCTGGTTGGGGTTATTCTGTCGTTGAGCTGTTAAATGCGGCTCAAGCGCTGTCCAAAGTGGGTATTGAGGTTGAGGTGATTGATTTAAGAGTGGGGCACTGTTTAGACCTGCCCACCTTGCTAGCATCGGTACAAAAAACAGGTGGGCTGTTAGTACATGATTTGCATCCTGAGCAGCTGGCACCCGCCCATACAGTGGTATCTAAAGTGGTGCAAGCTTTGGCCGATACAGATCTTGAACAAAAAGTTTTAACCCAAGTGGTGGCACAACCTAACCACCCAGTACCCACCTCTTGGCACTTGGCTCAGCACAGCTATGCTGAAGCTAAGGAGATAGCTCACGCTGTTTTAAAGATGTTGGGTCAGGTGGCGCTATTGCCATCTATAGACAACCATATTAGCCGTCCCCCAAGACCCGATGTGCCTAATCGGGATTTTAGTGGCCCTTTTTAAAGAAAAGAGATAAAACATGACTGAACAGAATAAAGTTTCCGAAAACCGCTTTGGAAAGAAAGTGGTTACCGATATTCCTGATGATGCCCCCTTGGCACATGCCCCCGGCCATAAACTTCGCACTTCCAATCAAATTGTGGACAGAGTCGCCATTTCGCTTGATGAGATTGCCATGTCTCCTCAAGATCTCTTGGACAGAGAACAACTGACCATTGATAAAGAGACCACTGCAGAGGTCGTCTATGGCGATCAGAAAGGCATTATTCGAGGGGTAACTGAAGAGCGAGCCATTCCCAATCAGTTTACCGGCCCAAGCTACCGCAATAAAAAAGAGAAATACCGATTTGATGGCCATAAAATGCTCTACCACCTAGAGCGTATTCAGCAGTGGCAGGCAGGGGAGAAGTTTGCGCCCATTCATATTGATATGGGGTTGACCAAGTTCTGCAATGAGGCCTGCATCTATTGCTATGCTGTCGTACAGAATATGACCAAGGGGGAACTGATTGAGCGAGACGCGCTCCTTCGATTTATTGATGATTGTGGTCGGGTCGGAGTGAAGTCGCTCGGTTTTATTGGAGATGGTGAGCCAACTTTGAACCCTGCGCTTTATGATGCGACTGTGCGTGCCGGTGAGTTGGGCATTGATACCTCCATGGCCACTAATGGTTTGGCTTTGGATATGGATAGAGCACATGATTTACTCAAAAATATGACCTGGATTCGTTTTAATCTTTCAGCCGGTAATGAAGAGGGCTTTTTGCGGGTGCACCAAACCCAGAAAAAACACTTTTGGCCCTTGATGGAGAAGATTAAAGAGTTGGTGCGGATTCGCAATGAAAACGGTTATAAATGCACCATTGGCTTACAGATGGTACTTATTCCAGAGTGTTACGATCAGGTAATTCCAGAAGCAGAGCTAGGCAAAGAGCTGGGAGTGGATTACTTTGTTATCAAGCACTGCTCTGACTCGGAGTATAAAGAGATTGGCATTGATTATAAAGATTATGAAACGGTCTATGATGTCCTTCATGCTGCTGAAGCCATGAGCACCGATGATTATGTGGTGCAGGCCAAGTGGGAGAAAATTGGCGCAGGGCGGGAGACAGCGCTGTATAAAGATGGTTACCGTAAATATGATGTGTGCTATGGCACGCCATTTCTATTGCAGATTTCCGGCAATGGTAAGATTTATCCTTGTGGCCCTTTCTTTAATAAGGAGAGATTTTATATTGGGGACCTACATGAAGACTCCTTCTATGACTTGGTGATGGGCGAGCACTACTGGAATGTGCATCAAGATGTGGTCAATTCTGTAGATGTACATAAAGATTGTGCGATTGGCTGCCGTCAAGATTATGTGAATAAATTCCTCTGGGATTTGAAAAATCCGCCAGAGCATATCAACTTTATTTAAGAGGTCACCCTACCCATGCCCTTTACTCAGTATGCCAAAAAAGTGGCAGATGTGATTACCCAAGGGAAGTTCTGTTTGGGCAGTAAACCCATTGAACAAGTCGCTTGGTTTCAGGCAGCAGAGCGACAGTTGCAGCAGATTAAAGCCCGTCAAGGTTCTGTGTTTGTATTGGGCAATGGGGGGTCAGCAGCCATTGCTGCACACTGTCAGGTGGATTTGATTAATATGTTGGGGGTGAGAGCGGTCAGCTTGCAGGATAGTGCACTGCTGACCTGCTTTAGTAATGACTTTGGTTATGAGCAGGCCTACGGTTTGCTGCTGCAAAAGTTGGCACAATCTGGCGATTTGTTGATCGTGATTTCCAGCTCCGGCAGTTCTGAAAACTTGGTGCAGGCCGTACAAGCCATGGAGGCTTTGGGCGGTGCGGTATTGAGTTTAACAGGGTTTGATGAGGATAACCCAGTACGACAGCTGAACATGGAGATGGGGGGGCTTAGCCTGTGGCTAGCCAGTGCCCACTACGGAGAGGTAGAGACTGGCCATCAGTTGATTTTGCATTCGTTGGTGGATGGAATAAATGACAACTTCTAAAATTTTCCCCCTAGATCAATTGGCAGAAAAAGTTCAAGCATACCAGAAACAGGGGCAAAAGGTGGTGCTCTGCCATGGCACCTTTGATCTGCTTCATGCAGGGCATATTCACCACTTAAATGAAGCCAAAAAGCACGGGGATGTGCTCTGTGTGACGATTACTGCTGATGCTTTTGTGAATAAAGGTCCTGGTCGCCCTGTGTTTAACCAGAAAATTCGAGCAGAGGTGCTGGCGGCTTTAGAGGTGGTAGATTATGTCGCCATTAATGGGGAAATCACTTCAGAAAATGTGATTCAACTGCTTCAGCCGGATGTGTATGTGAAAGGAGAAGAGTATGGACAGGCTGAGGAAGATGTTACTGGAAATATTAGTAAGGAGACTGCTCAGGTAGAGGCCTATGGCGGCAAGGTGGTTTACACCGATGGTATCACTTTTAGCTCTTCAAACCTGTTGAACCAATTTTTTGATGTCTTTGATAAAGAGACTCGCAGCTTTTTGCAAGCCTTTAAAC
>CAYOOU010000096.1:0-6221 GCA_964405635.1 uncultured Piscirickettsiaceae bacterium | reverse complement strand
TCTTTAAAATTCTTAAATTGTAAAGGCAGCTCAATCTCTTCACTGGCCTTGAGCATCTGCATCACCTGCTGCAAATCATCTCGTTTTTTACCAGTTACTCGAATGCTATCCCCCTGGTTGGCGGCTTGCACCTTGAGCTTGCTGTCCTTAATCATTTTGATGATTTTTTTCGCATCAGGTGCTTCTAGACCTTCTCGAACTTTCACCACCTGTTTAGCAGTTTTAATCTGCACATCGGGGTCTTGTAGTTCCAATGCACGAATATCAATGCCTCGGCGATTGAGCTTTTGAATCAAAATTTGATACATCTGCTCCAGTTGAAATTCCGACTCGGTTTTCATCGTAATCTGATTATCATTGCCCAACTCAAAGCTTGATTCCGTGCCACGAAAATCATAGCGGGTATCCACCTCACGGTTGGCTTGGTCCACCGCATTCATTAATTCATGCTTGTCAATCTCTGAAACAATATCAAATGAAGGCATAATTTCTTTCTCCTTAAAAGGGTAACTTTAAATCAGGATCCACTTTTAGCATCTGCTGTTTAAATGCTTGCTGGATTCTTTCTAAGGCCTCTGGGGTGGTGCCTTCAAATCGTAGAACCAGAATAGGGGTAGTGTTTGAAGGTCGCACCAAGCCCCAGCCATCTTCCCAGTCTACCCGAATGCCGTCTAGGTCAAAAACTTTGCCATCGGAAAATTCGGCCACTTTTTTTAATTTTTCCATATATTCAAAGTGTGCCCCGTCCGTGTCAAAGATCACCTCTAACTCTGGGGTATTGTAAGCATTGGGTAGGCTAGCAAACAGTTCGGTGCTGCTTAAAGGCTGGGCTGCCAAGATCTCTAACATCCGAGCGGCGGTATAAACGCCATCATCAAAGCCATACCAGTGCTCTTTAAAGAAGATATGCCCACTCATCTCTCCTGCCAGTGCCGCACCCGTCTCTTTCATTTTGGCCTTAACCAAAGAGTGTCCAGTTTTCCACATGGTGGGCTTGCCGCCCGCCTTCTCAATCTCTTTGGCTAACAATGCGCTACATTTAATGTCAAAAATAATGGTAGCTCCTGGCTCTCGCTCCAACACTTGGCGAGCGTAAAGCATCATCTGGCGGTCGGCATACAAAATATTGCCTTCAGTGTCTACCACACCACAGCGGTCACCATCGCCATCAAAGGCTAAACCAATATCCGCTTGCTGGGCTTTCACCTCTGCAATTAAATCCTGCAGGTTTTTTGGCTTGGCAGGGTCTGGGTGATGGTTGGGAAAAGTGCCATCGACTTCACAAAATAGCTCTGTCACCTCACAGCCTAAAGCCTTGAGCACCTTCGGTGCATAGGCACCCGCCACACCATTACCAGCGTCCACCACCACTTTTAGCGGGCGTGCTAATTTTACAGTGTCGGTCACTGCTTTAAGATAATCCGCTTCAATATCATAAGGGGTTACTTTGCCCTCCCCTTCAAGGCTGACAAAATCCTGCTCGACAATACGGCGGTGAAGATCTCGAATCATCTCCCCATAAAGTGTGGTGCCGGCCACCACCATTTTAATGCCATTGTAGTTAGGCGGGTTATGTGAGCCGGTAATCATGGCACATGAGCTTACGCCTGGCAGGGTAGCCGCACCAAAATAGACCATTGGGGTGGTGACGCAACCTAAGTCGATCACTTCTAGGCCGCAGTCTGTGAGCCCTCGCTCCAAGGCTTGAGAAAAACGGGGACCACTTAAACGGCCATCTCGCCCAATAACAATTTTTTCCTCTCCTGCAGCCACCACAGCGGAGCCTAAGGCACGGCCAATCTGCTCCACCCCCTCTTCGGTTAAGGTTTCGTCTACAATGCCTCGAATGTCATAGGCTTTAAAAATAGCGGGTTCAATCATATTTTCATCCTCATTAGGCTCGGCCAGTATGACCAAAGCCCCCTTCTCCTCGTTCAGTGGATTGTTCAAAATCCTCCACCACCACAAACTCTGGCTGCACCACAGGCACAATCACCATCTGCGCAATACGCTCGCCCACGGTGACGGTAAAGGGCTCAGTTCCACGGTTCCATAAAGAGACCATTAAAGGCCCTTGATAGTCAGAGTCAATCAACCCCACCAAATTACCCAGTACAATACCGTGCTTATGCCCCAGGCCCGAACGCGGTAGCAACATGGCGGCATAATTAGGGTCTGCTAAATGTATGGCCATACCGGTTGGAATCAGTTCAGTCTGCCCAGGCTGCAATACCAAATCCTTCTCAATACAGGCTCGCAAATCTAACCCCGCAGAGCCTGGGGTTCCATAGTGAGGCATGGGGATTTCACGCCCCAAGCGCATATCTAAAATTTTAATATCGACTTTCAAGAGCCTTTCTCCTCAATTTCAATATCGCCTATTCTAAACCAAAAACCGCTAACATCTTACCGTAAATCCACGTATTTTCCCTTCAGTAAAGAAGGCGCTGCACTCTATGAGCGACTTTAGATCACTTTATGGTATAATTTTGAGATTATAACTAACCCAAAAGCAACCCTATGAGCGAAGAAACCCTTCCCCAATCCTCTGAAAATAACGACGTTTACGATTCCTCCTCCATTAAAGTACTTAAAGGACTTGATGCCGTTCGCAAACGCCCGGGCATGTATATTGGCGACACCGATGACGGCTCTGGCTTGCACCACATGGTATTTGAGGTGGTGGACAACTCGATTGATGAGGCCTTAGCTGGACACTGTGACACCATTATTATCACTATTCACACTGATGGCTCCGTCTCAGTCAGTGATAATGGTCGAGGCATTCCAGTGGGGATTATGGAAGAGGAAGGCGTATCCGCAGCCGAGGTCATTTTGACGGTTCTTCACGCTGGTGGGAAGTTTGATGACAACTCCTATAAAGTCTCTGGAGGACTGCACGGGGTGGGGGTTTCTGTAGTCAACGCCCTATCCGAAAAGCTGGATTTGACCATTAAACGAGAAGGCAAGGTTTGGAAGCAAACTTATCGTTTGGGCGTACCTGAAGCGCCACTGAAAGCGGTGGCAGACACAGACGAGACGGGAACCGAAATCCGTTTTTGGCCAAGCAAAGAGATCTTTGCTATCACGGAATTTGACTACAACCATCTACTCAAACGCATTCGTGAACTGGCCTTCCTTAATTCCGGCATTCATATTGAGCTTATCGACAAGCGAGATGAGCGGCACGAATTTTTTGAGTATGATGGCGGAATTCGAGCCTTTGTTGAATACATCAACCAGAACAAAAATCCAATTCATAACAAGATTTTCTACTACAGCACGGTCAAAGACGACATCATCGTCGAAATCGCCATGCAGTGGTCAGATTCCTATCAAGAGGCCATCTACGCCTTTACCAATAATATCCCTCAAAAAGACGGCGGCACCCATCTATCGGGCTTTAGAGCCTCGCTGACCCGTTCCCTCAACCAATATGCAGAAAAAGAGGGGCTGAATAAAAAATATAAGATGAACATCTCTGGAGACGATGCCCGAGAAGGCTTGGCTGCGGTGATTTCTGTCAAAGTGCCCGATCCCAAATTCTCTTCCCAAACCAAAGAAAAGCTGGTCTCTTCCGAAGTCAAATCTGCGGTAGAAACCACCATGAACGAAAAGCTGGCGGAATTCCTACTGGAAAACCCTGCTGAGGCCAAGGCCATTTTTGCCAAAATTATTGATGCTGCCCGAGCTCGAGAAGCCGCACGCAAAGCACGAGAAATGACCCGCCGCAAAGGGGCACTGGACATTGCAGGGCTACCTGGTAAATTGACCGATTGCCAAGAAAAAGACCCTGCACTTTCTGAGCTCTATCTGGTGGAGGGGGACTCTGCGGGGGGCTCCGCCAAGCAAGGGCGTGATCGCCGTACCCAGGCCATTTTGCCGCTTAAAGGGAAAATTCTCAATGTAGAAAAAGCCCGTTTTGACAAAATGATCAGCTCAGCCGAAGTGGGCACCCTCATTACCGCCCTAGGTTGCGGTATTGGCCATGAAGAGTACAACCCTGACAAGCTGCGCTATCACCGCATCATTATTATGACTGATGCCGATGTCGATGGCTCTCACATTCGTACCCTTCTACTAACCTTCTTCTACCGTCAAATGCCAGAGCTGATTGAGCGGGGCTATATCTATATTGCCCAACCTCCTCTGTACAAGGTAAAAAAAGGCAAACAAGAAGCCTACCTGAAAGATGATACAGAGCTAGAAAACTATCTGCTACAAGCCGCATTGGACGGTGCTGCTTTATGGATTAGCAAAGAAGGCCCGGCTATTAAAGAGGCCCCACTAGAAAAACTGGCCAAAGACTATCTTCAAGTGCAACGAATCATTGGACGCTTGAGCCGCCGTTATAATGAGCTGTTCCTCAACCTGATGACCGACCTACCTGTCGTGACTCCGGAGATGATGAATGACCAAGCCGCACTTGACATTTGGCGAAGTGATGCCCTACTCCGGTTGAAAGCACTCGGGGAAAAGCAGAGAGTTGAGTTTGAGCTAAGCATTGAGCCCAGTGAAGCGGAAGATGCTCAATACCAGCTTCGTTTGCAGCAGCGAGAGCATGGCACCTTGAACAGCCGAGTATATGATGTGGAGTTCTTTAAGTCTGCCGAATACCAAAAAATTGCCGAACTGAGCAATGAGTTGACTGGACTACTCACAGAAACGGCCTACATTCAAAGAGGTGAAAAAACTCAGCCGGTCAGTCACTTTAATGAAGCCTTAGACTGGCTTATGAACGAAGCCAAGCGCGGCCAGTCTATTCAGCGCTATAAAGGTCTAGGGGAGATGAACCCTGACCAACTTTGGGAAACCACCATGAATCCTGAAACCCGCCGCTTGCTTCAAGTGTCCATTGATGACGCTGTGCAAGCAGATCTGGTATTCACCACCCTAATGGGTGATGAAGTCGAACCGCGTCGTGCGTTTATTGAGCAAAATGCCCTGCAGGTAGAAAACCTAGATATTTAAAACCTACGACGGTAAGTAATAACATTGAAAAACCGTGTCAAATCGTTTTAAATAGTCAAAAGTTTAATTTTAACCCCAAAATCCCCAGTCCTGCCTGCCGAAAAACGCCCTTTTCACTAGGCAGGACTGGGGATTTTAAAGTTTTTAAACCATTTTTTGGTTTAGAAACGCCCTGAAAGGAGACACAACTATGTCAGTTCAACACCCAATCGTTACCGTAACTGGTTCATCTGGTGCCGGCACCTCTTTTGTAAAGCGTGCTGTCGAAAAGATTTTTGACCGTGAAAATCTTAATGTCGCCATTATTGAAGGGGACAGCTTCCATAAATATGACCGTGCCACCATGAAAGAGAAAGTGGCTGAAAGCAAAAAGAACGACGATGGTCGTGTTCTAACGCACTTCTCAGAGTATGCCAACGAGTTCCAAAAGCTAGAAGAGCTGTTTAAGCAGTACCGTGAAACTGGAACCGGTAAGCGTCGCTACTATATTCACTCTGATGAAGAAGCTGAGTTCCACAGTAAGCGTTTAGGTCAAGAGTTCAAGTCTGGTGAATTCACACCTTGGGAAGATCTACCCGAAGGTACCGATATTCTTTTCTATGAAGGTTTGCACGGCATGGTGCGTCGTGTGAAGCACGACAAGCCTGGTATGCCTAAGTATGATGTGGCACAGTATGTCGATTTAGGGATTGGGGTTGCACCTGTTGTGAACATTGAGTGGATGCAAAAAATCTACCGTGACACCACTGAACGCCCCTATAGTGTTGAGCAAGTGCGTAACACTATTATGGAGCGTATGGATGACTATATTGAGTACATTGTGCCTCAGTTCCACCGTACTCATATCAACTTCCACCGTGTGCCCTTAATTGACACTTCTGATCCTTTTGCCACTGAGGCAGAAGTCGCACCAATGGGTCCCAAGCCAGAAGATTCATTAGTAGTCACACATGTTCGTCACCAAGACATCGACCTAGAAGCCATTAAGGAGCAAATCCCTGGTGCTTGGTTACAAAACTCAGAAACCTTGGTTTATGGCGGTGAGCACATGGTGCTTGCGATGGATCTGATGATGAGCCCAATTATTCACAACCTCATCGAGAAAAAGCGCGCTGCCATGGCAAAAGCTAACGGGTAATCCAAGCGCTTCTTACCCTAAAAGCCGGCTTATTGCCGGTTTTTTTATCTCTAAAAGCCTGACTAAATTTGTGTAACTACTCAGATTGCCCCTGAAATTCGTCAATTCAAGG
>CAYOOU010000095.1:3497-6242 GCA_964405635.1 uncultured Piscirickettsiaceae bacterium | reverse complement strand
AGGATTTCTGTCACTTTTTTTGCACTCTTCCCAGTGCCATAGAGACTCTCATTGCCTGAAAAGACAAAGTTTACCCCATTTTCCATCGCCTGCTGGATGGAATTCACCTCTGGCTCAGCTTGAAAAATAGATTTAGCCATCAATCTCCCCGCTTGCCGTTGCCCAATATTCACCGTCGCGGTTTGTAAGGCAGGGGCTTCAATAATGCCACTACTGGAATTTCCCACCACTAAATCTGCCAGTTTCATCAAGCTAAGATAGCGTTGAGAACCTAAAGAAGGGGAAAAAATCCCCTTAATTCTGAGGCCTTTTTGTCCATTTTCCCAGTCCTGCATCTGTTGTTGCACTTTTTTGTTGATTTGTTCTCCCTCTGCATCAAGATTTGCCCCTGTCCAAATAAGGGTGAGATTGGGGTGCTTTTGAGCAAAGGCTTCAATGGCTTGAAACAGGGCATTGAGGCTCGATTCAGGAGACTGACCTGTCCAAGTTTCAGGATGGTAGGTTATCAATAGCAAAGGCTGGGTTAAAGCAATGTTCAAATCTTGTTCAAGCTCAGACCGGCTTAGAAACGGTAACTGCTGAATCACATCTAAGCCCATCGCTCCCACATGAAACACATGGCTGGGCTGTTCCCCCATCTGAATCACCCTTTGCCGATAAGGCTCTGCTGCCACAAAATGCAAACTGGCCATTTTGGTGATGGCATGACGAATGGCATCATCTACCGCCCCACTGGTCACCTCCCCACCATGCAAATGCGCAATGGGGATTTGATTGAGCAGTGCTGCCGTCGCCACCCCTAGAATCTCATAACGGTCACCCAGAATGACCACGCACTCTGGTTGATATTGCAAAAAAGCTTGAGAGAATTTGGCTGTGGCAACTGATGTGATTTGTGCCATGCAGTCATCGGCTTGTGTAATATTTGCCGCAATAATGGGAATTTCAGCCGTAATAGGCACACCACTTTGTCGAATGACTTCTACCGTATTTCCCTGTTCCGGTAGAAGGTGTGCGCCGGTCACAAAGAGCTGAAGTGAGATTTCGGGTTGTTGATGGAGCCTTTGAATCAACTGAGAGAGCAAGCCATACTCAGCACGGGTGGCGGTCACCACAGCGATTTTTTTAACGGGTGACTTTACCACTGCACCCCCTCTCCCGTCTGAAAGCTTTGCGGGGCAGGTTTCCCCAACACTTCGCACCACACATCAGCATAAAAGCCGGTATCACTGCGTTTTAGGGTTAAGTTTTTCTCTGTCAAAATCTCCCCTTCTGCAATCGGCTGACTGGCAACAATCCGTTTGCGTGCCACCGCAATATTGGCTTTTTCTGACTCCGTCGGCTGTTTGTTGCCATTGCCCAAAGCCAGCTCAATATGACGAATGCTCTGCACCATTTGCTGCAGCTCATCCGCTTCTAAGCTCGCCTTATGGTCGGGCCCCGGAAGATGTCGATCCAGTGTAAAATGCTTTTCAATCACCTTTGCTCCCATTGCCACGGCCGCAATCGGCACTTCAATACCTAAACTATGATCGGATAAACCGACTGGCAGATTAAACTGCTGTTGTAAAGTGAGCATCGCTCGTAAATTTACATCTTTATAAGGGGTCGGATAGGCGGTATTGGCATGAAGTAAGGTTAAATTTTCTCGAGAGAGGCCAGCTTGCAACAGGGTCTCCACCGCCAAGCCCACCTCTTCCAACGTAGCCATGCCCGTAGAAAGGTAAGTTGGCTGGTTAAGGTGGGCGATCTGTTGCAAATACGGGATAGAGAGCAGCTCTCCTGAAGGAATTTTCCAGCGACGCATGCCCAATTGATGTAAAAACTCTATGCTCTCACTGTCAAAAGGGGTGGACATAAACTCTATCCCCTCTTGCTGACAGTAGTTAAACACCATTCTGTGATTCATTTCGCTCAACTCCAACTGCTTTAATAGCTGGTATTGACTCTGCTCTGTGCTGGTATTCTCAGCTTGGTAGTCCGCTTGTTGTGCCGTTTCCGTGACCAGATTTTCCGCTTTAAAGGTTTGAAACTTCACTGCATCCGCACCTGCGGCGACAGCAATATCCACCAATTTAATCGCCTGACGCAACTCGCCATTATGATTGACCCCCGCCTCTGCAATGACAAATGTCTGGTTCATTTAATCACTCCTGTATAAACGCCAGCTTGCAAAATATCCCTCAACACCAAACTTCCCGCACCAATAATGACATTATCGCCAATCTGTACACCTTGTTTAACAATCGTGCCACTGCCAATTAAACAACCACTCCCCACCTGCACCTCTCCATTCACTTTCACGCCTGTAGAGATGTGTGTATGACTGCCAACCGTGACATCATGCTCAATCAGTGCTTGAGAGTTAATGATGCAATTTTGCCCAATTTGGGCTTGAGCATTGACTAGAGTCTGATGCATAACAATGGTGCCGCCTCCTATTTCAGCCGAAGGCGAAATCCGCGCAAAAGGGGAATAAATGGTAGGAAACTGAGCGCCAAGCGTTTGCAGCTTTTGAAACAACTGCTGACGAGGCTTAGCCGCCTTTACCTGTCCAAGGGTAATCAAGCAGTACGGTGTTTCTGATAAAAGCTGAGGCAAATCCTTATCCCGCCCCACCACCGCTATGCCTAAGCAGGGCTGAGGCTGTTGCACTGAGTCTGCCTCGACAATACCTGAAATTTGCCATTCGCCTTGAGCTTGAATCACATCAATGCAACTGCGGCAGTGGCCGCCGCCGCCAAT
>CAYOOU010000095.1:0-3397 GCA_964405635.1 uncultured Piscirickettsiaceae bacterium | reverse complement strand
CATTATAACACCGCACCCCGCTGGGGAGATTGATGAGGCGTTCTGCCAGCCATTCGGTATTTGGCAGGGGCTGGCGGGGTGCCTTTTGGTAAATGGTTTGTAGGTGTAAAGGCGTCCAGAGTGGGCGAGCTTGAATTTTGGCTTGGTTTAGGCTTTCTAGCCACTCATCTCTTTGTTCACGATTTTGCAAAACCAGCCCATTGAGCCAATAGTTGGGTTTTGTATTTTCAGGCACAGAAATCAGATGCAGGACTGGGGATTCTGGCAAAATTTCAGCATTTTTGGCATACCAGGTTTGATAAAGCTGATGAATTTGCCGTTTTTCGCTCAAAAATTGTGGCAGCTTTTGCATTTGTGCCACGCCAAGGGCAGCATTGAGGTTGGGCAGCCTCAGATTGTAACCAATGGCATCATGCTCAAAAGCCCACGGATGTGGTTGCTTAGCGGTGGTGCTGAGATGTTTGGCCTGTTGTGCCAATTCATGATTATGGGTAACCAAAACCCCACCTCCACCTGTGGTGAGGATTTTATTGCCATTAAAACTAAAAACCCCCATATCACCAAAGGTGCCTGTATGCTGCTCACCCACCATAGAGCCCAAACTTTCTGCGGCATCCTCTACCACAGGAATTTGATACTGCCGACAGATCCTTACAATTTGCTCAATCTCACACGGCATACCCAAGGTATGCATGGGCATACAGGCGGCAATTCGTTGTCCTGTGGCTTTGTCGTAGCACTGCCCCTGCTTTATGACTGTCTGCGTCTCAAGGTAGGTTTGCAAAGACTCAGCACTCAATCCCAGAGTCTTTCGACTCACATCCAAAAATAGCGGTGTGGCACACAACTGGGAGATGGCATTAGCGGTGGCCACAAAGGTGAGCGACTGCGTTAAAACCAAGTCATTAGGTTGCACCCCCACCACTCGCAAGGCGAGCATTAAGCCAGAGGTTCCATTAACTACTGCCACACCATATTTTGCGCCGACAAAGTCCGCCACCTGCTGTTCAAACTGACTGACATACTCCCCTACTGAAGAGACAAAGGTAGAATCAATACAATCGGCCACAAGCCCCTTTTCCTCTGCGTCAAAGCAAGGCGCATGTAGAGGAATTACCCCCTTTTCAATACCGTAATAACCACGAATCTCTTCGGCCAGCTGATGAATCAAGTCACTCACTCTCTATTTCCAAAGTTGAATAATGACCTAATTGCAATAGGGTCACCATTTTATCAATCACCCGCTGATGTTTAGAAAGTTTCACCAAGCCTACAGTTTTTTGAATTAATGAGCTGTGCGCTGTAAAAAACTTGCTTGGATGAATGTAGCTTTTGAAGGGTAAGGCCTGATTTTCAAAGTCACTTTCGAATAGTGCAATAGCATACGGGTCTTGATACTCTTTGCTCGTAATCTGGCATAGCCACCAATCTTCTCGGTTAGCTTGAGCAAGAACCGGGGCGGGCCGTAATTTGCTATCACTTAAACCTAAAAATGGGAACCTAACGAATACAACTTGTCTTACTGAAATGCTTTCCACGCTTCATCCTCATCGGGCTGATTCCAATCAGACAGTGCTGCTTCGCTCAGCTGTGCAGGTTCTAAAGAAGTTTTTGCTCGATATTTTTCACACAAAAACTCAATGTAATCTATAGCCTCTCGCTGCAATGGCACTGGCAAATTGGCAAACTTTGTTTGAAGCTCTTGATTTATGGAGAGCTGTTCTATAGACATCAGTCTCTTTCCGGCTTTAGACATTATATTGATTCGCCTTATATTGCTTAAGATGCTCAGGCTGAGTAAACCATTGGATAGTCTCTTTTAGCCCTTGCTCTAGAGTATATTGTGGTTGCCAGCCAGTAAGGGTTTGGATTTTTTTGTTGTCTCCCCAAAGACGGAACACTTCTGAACCTTTGGGTCGTAGCCTTTGGGTATCCGTAATGAACGCTACGTCCGCCCCCATTAACGCTTTGATCAACTCTAAAGTATCCTGTACAGAAATTTCATAATTTGAACTAATATTAACGGCTTCTCCAATGGTTTTATCAGAAGCCATAAGCGCCATCATACCTTGGCAGGTATCCAACACATAATTAAAATCTCGAGTGGGGCTGGTATCGCCCAATTTAATCTGCTTTATGCCATTCGCAATTTGGGTAATGATGGTAGGAATGACCGCTCTAGCGGACTGTCTTGGGCCATAGGTATTAAAGGGTCGAGCAATGGTCACCGGGGTTTCAAAAGCGTTGAAATAACTCATGGCCATGGCATCTGCCCCAATTTTGCTGGCACTGTAGGGAGATTGTGGCTGCATGGGGTGCTGTTCATCAATGGGCACACGGTGCGCAGTACCATAGACCTCAGATGTGGAGGTGTGCATAAAACGTTGCACCTTTTGATCCTTGGCGGCTTGCACCATATTCAAAGTGCCGTTGACATTGGTTTCGACATAAGAGTTAGGCGCAATATAAGAATAAGGAATGGCAATTAAAGCAGCCAAGTGAAAAACCGTATGCACCCCTTCACTAATGCTTTGGCAGAAAAAAGGGTCTCGCACATCACCGCTAACAATCTCCATCTGTTCTGCCCAAGGTGAATGGTCCAGCCACCCCCAACTATTAAAGGAGTTGTAGAGTGTCAAAGCGCGTACCTTGGCGCCCGCTTGTACCAGCTGTTCTGCAAGGTGTGAACCAATAAAGCCATCGGCTCCAGTGACTAAAACCTGTTTGCCCTGCCAATAATCTGTCGCGAGTTGATTCTGTTCTGCCACCGATTTTTCCTCTACCCTAAAATCTTTTGATATTTCATCTCCGCTTTTAACACCTTATCCAAATAGGCTCTAGTTTCCGCAGATTGATGCTGTTGTCTTAGTTTGCGATAAATTTGCTTAGGATTCAATCGATTTATCCGTTCAATGGCACTTTCTTTACTACCCCCAAACAATTTCAGCACAGTGGAAAGCCCACCATTATAGGCGGCAATGGCCAAAATCTTTTTGCTCAGCTTATTACGAATCTGCGCCAAATACTCATTTTGCAGCATACCCAAATAGGCCGTGCCCATGCGAATATTGTTTTGAGAGTCAAACAACTCCTCAGGTTCTGGTTCACCGGTTTTAAAATCAATATAACGATAAACATCCTGCCCTGCTGCTTCAGGTTTGAGCTGCATGAGTCCTAACGCATTAGATTGACTCACCGCATAGGGATCAAACCCACTTTCGGTCTCCATAATGGCAAACACTAAAGCCGGATTCACAGAGAACTGTTTGGCATAGCGAGACACCCACTGCTGATATTTATAAATCGGTTCGCCAATGGCTTGCGCTTTAAGTGGTAGCACCACTTTTAGACCCGATTGTGCTTCAACTAAATAGTCTTCAGGGTGTGACAAAAGATA
>CAYOOU010000094.1:1823-6334 GCA_964405635.1 uncultured Piscirickettsiaceae bacterium | reverse complement strand
TGCAGCACTCTTTATCTAATTTCTAACGGAGCATCTGGGTATTAATTGAAAGACAACCATCAATTAATTTTTCTAAAGCGCTATGAGGAGAAAACCATGCCGAATAATAAAACAGCTATGCCTAAAACTCGCCGACAGTTCCTAAAAAACCTAACAGGACTGGGGATTTTGGCATTTTTTTCAGCCCCTGAAAAGGTTTTGGCAGACAGTTATAAGTATGTTTGCCCTATGCATCCACAAATTGTGAGAGACCATGAGGGGACTTGTCCTATCTGTGGGATGGACTTGGTCAAACAAAAAGTAGAAGATGCTACTGCAGAGGCACCAGCGGTCAGTGTGCCCACGGTACAAGGTCAGCCTAGTGAAGGGTTGCAGCAAACCCTAGCCATTCAAACCGCTAAGGTAATTCGAGATACGCTATGGAAATATATTCGTACCTATGGCGTGGTTAAGGCCGATGAAACCCGTGTGGTGCATATCCATCCCTATGCGTCGGGTTGGGTCAGTAATCTAACTGTGCGAGAAGATGGCGCTGAGGTGAAAAAGGGACAACTGCTCTACCGTATCTACTCGCCTGAGATTGTCTCGGCACAGCAGGATCTGTTGTTGGCCATGCAGAATGTAAAGCAGTTGGGCAAGCGGGCACAGCCATTATTGGACTCTGCACGCACCCGTTTGGAACTGTTAGGGTTAGATGACAAAACCATTCGCTTGATTGAACGGCGAAAAAAAGTCATAAACAAAGTGCCTGTCTATGCACCTCAATCAGGTGTTGTAGGGCAGCTCAATATTCAGCCTGGCATGTATGTGCAACCCAGCTTGGAGTTGATGTCCATTACCGACCTCTCTCAAGTGTGGGTAGAAGCACAAGTTCTGCCCTATCAGCAAAGTTGGGTTGCCCCTGGCAAAACCACCGAAGTGAGCCTGCCGCAAAATCCACAACTCTCCCAAGAGAGTGCCATTGATTATCTCTACCCCGAAGTCAATGCCAAAACCAAAACTCTCCGTGCACGAATGACCCTGCAGAATGCAGAGCGGATTTTCTCGCTTGGCGCACCGGTAGATGTGACCATTTATGGCGGGCCTAAACGCAATATTCTGATTGTGCCGCTTTCCGCCATTATTGATGATGGCACAGAAAAACGGGTGGTCAAAGCATTGCCTAATGGTCGCTACCAGCCTGTGCAGGTAGAGACGGGCATGCAATCAGGGGACTATGTAGAAATTGTCTATGGACTTCAGGAAGGCGATGAGATTGTGATCAGCGGCCAGTTCCTATTGGATTCCGAAAGTCAGATTAAAGCGAATCTGCGTCGTCTATCTCAGCCCAAGTCGTCTCCACAGTCTACAGAATTTGACTCAAAGAACCCATAGGAGGCCGCCATGATTAAGCAGATTATTTCTGGCAGCATTGCCAGCCGTGCCTTGGTGCTTCTGTTCAGCATTGCGCTCGCCTTTTGGGGCTGGCAAGCGGTCAAGCAGACCCCACTGGATGCTATTCCTGACCTTTCTGATGTGCAGGTGATTATTAAAACTCCTTTCCCAGGGCAAGCGCCTCAAGTAGTAGAGGATCAGGTTACCTATCCCATTGCCTCATTGATGATGTCGGTGCCAGGCGCCAAGGCAGTTCGAGGTTACTCCTTTTTGGGAGACTCTTATGTTTATGTCATTTTTCAAGAGGGTACCGATCCCTACTGGGCACGCTCTCGGGTACTGGAGTATCTGAACCAAGTCAAAGGACAGTTGCCTGCCGGCACTCAGCCTACATTGGGACCCGATGCCTCGGGCGTAGGGTGGGTGTATGAGTACGCCTTAGTGGATCGCACGCATCAGCACAGTTTGGCAGACCTACGAACCTTGCAAGATTGGTTTTTAAAATATGAATTGCAAGCCATTCCTGGTGTTTCAGAAGTGGCCACCGTTGGCGGCATGGTTAAGCAGTACCAGGTAGTGGTCAAGCCCAATGCATTGCAGGCTTATGGCCTGACGCTACAACAGGTGCAAAAGGCTATTCAGCAGAGCAGTGCTGAAACGGGTGCCTCGGTCATTGAGCAAGCCGAAGCGGAATATATGGTGCAGGTCAAAGGCTATGTTACACAGATCAAAGATCTGGAAACCGTGCCAGTAGGCATTGACCCGAATACTCAGACGCCGATTCTGCTGCGGCAGATTGCAGACATTCGCCTCGGGCCTCAGATGCGTCGCGGCATTGCAGAGCTCAATGGTGAAGGTGAAGTGGTAGGGGGCATTGTGGTGATGCGTAGTGGTGAGAATGCCCTCAAGGTGATCAATGCCGTTAAAGAGAAGCTTGCAAGCCTAAAAGCAGGTTTACCCCAAGGGGTCGAGGTGGTGGAAACCTATGACCGTTCCGGCCTTATTCACCGCTCCGTGGAAACCCTAAACCACAAGCTGATTGAAGAGATGATTGTGGTGGCCTTGGTTTCCCTGCTGTTCTTGTTCCACCTGCGTTCGGCTTTGGTGGCTATTATCTCCCTGCCTTTAGGGGTGCTGGGTGCTTTTATCGTCATGCAGCAAATGGGGGTGACCGCCAATATTATGAGTTTGGGGGGCATTGCCATTGCCATTGGTGCGATGGTCGATGCGGCGATCGTAATGATTGAAAATGTGCACAAACACTTGGAACGCTACCGAGAACAGAATGGTTTTGCCCCCAAGGGCATTGCGCACTGGAAGGTGATCGAGCAGGCCTCTATTGAAGTGGCACCTTCACTCTTTTTCTCCCTGTTGATTATCGCCCTAAGTTTTGTGCCCATTTTTGCTCTGGAAGGGCAGGCAGGTAAGTTATTTAGCCCCTTGGCTTTAACTAAAACCTTAGCTATGGCCATTGCTGCAGGGCTTTCCATTTCTCTGGTGCCGGTACTGATGGGTTACTTTATTCGTGGCAAACTGCCTGATGAGAAAAAGAACCCCTTAAACCGCTTTTTAATCTGGCTCTATCAGCCTTTTCTGACCTGGGCAATGAAGCTGCGCTGGGGGGTGATGGCTCTGAGTGTGTTGCTGGTGGCCTCAATGGTTTACCCTTGGCAGCAGATGGGATCAGAGTTTATGCCAGAGCTGGAAGAGGGGGATCTGCTCTATATGCCTACCACTTTGCCGGGTCTCTCTATTGGTGAGGCGCAAGCGTTGCTGCAACAGAGTGACCGCTTGATAAAAACCTTCCCTGAAGTAAAAAGTGTCTTTGGCAAAATTGGGCGGGCAGAGACAGCGACAGATCCTGCGCCTTTGACCATGATTGAGACTACCATTCAGCTCAAGCCTCAGTCTGAATGGCGAGAAGGTATGACCTTAGATAAGCTCATTGCCCAGCTCAATGAGAAGGTACGCTTCCCTGGCGTCACCAATGCTTGGGTGCAGCCGATTAAAACCCGGATTGATATGCTCTCTACCGGGATTAAAACGCCCATAGGTATTAAGGTGGCGGGAGATGACCTAAAAACCATTGAAGAGATTGGCAAGAAAATTGAAGGGGTGGTGTCGCAAATTCCAGGCACGCTGTCGGCCTTTTCCGACCGAGTGACTGGTGGTCGATACATTACCATTGTGCCAGACCGTGCAGCAGCAGCACGATATGGTTTGAGCATTGAAGCACTCAACAATATTATCAGTGTTGCCGTTGGAGGTAAAAACCTGCTACAAACGGTCGAAGGGCGGGAGCGTTATCCCATTAACCTGCGTTATCCGCAAACTTGGCGCAATTCGGTTGAGGCGCTCAAATCTCTGCCCATTGTCACCGACAGCGGGGCACATATTCAGTTGTCGCAAGTGGCAGAGGTCAAAGTCTCTCTCGGGCCACCGATGCTGAAATCGGAAAATGCACGACTTAATGGTTGGACTTTTGTGGATTTAGAACGCAGTGCCGACTTGGCAGAGTATGTGCAGCGAGCAAAGGCCATTGTGGCAGAAAAGGTAGAACTGCCACCTGGTTACAGCATCACTTGGACAGGGCAGTATGAAGCATTGATTAAGGCTCAGGAGAAGATGGCGCAAATTATCCCGCTCACCTTGCTGATTATCTTTGTCTTGCTCTATCTCATATTTAAGAACCTAGGCGACGCTTTGATGATTATGGGGGTGCTGCCTTTTGCCCTCATTGGCAGTGTCTGGCTGCTGTGGGCACTGGACTATCGTTTCTCGGTTGCGGTGGCCGTGGGCATGGTGGCTTTGGCTGGCGTGGCGGCAGAGTTTGGGGTGATTATGCTGCTCTATCTCAAACAAGCGTTGGCAGAGGCTGCAGACAAAAACCGCCTCAATACCCCGCAGGAGGTGATGGCCGCCATTATGGAAGGGGCGGTGAAACGGGTACGCCCCAAAGCGATGACCGTAACCGTGATTTTAGTGGGATTGCTGCCCATTATGCTGGGCAGTGGCACCGGTTCCGAGGTCATGAAACGCATTGCGGCCCCAATGGTCGGGGGGATGATTACCGCACCCATGGTTTCGATGTTTTTAATTCCGATTATTGTCTATTGGCAGACTTTGCGACAACTTAA
>CAYOOU010000094.1:0-1723 GCA_964405635.1 uncultured Piscirickettsiaceae bacterium | reverse complement strand
AGGAGAAATAAAATGAATAAGCGATGGATTATCGGCGTGTTGAGCTGGGTTTTGACCCTCTCTACACAGGCCTCAGAAATAGAGCTGCCTAAGGCACTGTTGCAGTTGCAGCAACAAGCTGTAGAAAATGCGCCAAGCTTGCAAGCTAAATGGCAGCAGGTCACCCAAGCAACGCAGCAGGTGCAGTTTCAAAAAAGCTTACAAAAACCCAAGGTCAGCCTAAAAAGTGAGCTGAGCTATGCATGGATGAAGCAGAATTTTGGCCGCACCGCTAACCAGCTTTCGGTGAGTTATCCACTTTATGCACCCGACTTACGAGCGGGTGAACAAGTTGCACAAACAGCTCAGCAACAAAAGCGCTGGCAAGCTTTGGCTGCTCAAAGAGTGTTGTGGAAGCAAGTAGGCCTCACCTACATCCAACTGCTCAAACAGCAGGAGCAGGTGCGTTATACGCAGCAGCAGTTGCAGGCGATGAAGGATATTTTGACCCAACTGCAAGGGCGCTATCAGGTAGGGATGACGCAACTCAATGATATTGCTGATGTGGAAAGTCGCATTGCCCTAATGCGAGCAAAAGAGCTATTGGCACAACAGCAAGTGCAGGAGCTGTGGCAAAAACTCTCAGCATTGACGGGATTGCCTGTAGAACAGATTAAACAAACCCCTTTGCCTTTGGCCACAAAGCAGAGCATTGAACAAACTTTGCAAAAACTGAAAGCTTGGCAAAAAAAATGCCAAAATCCCCAGTCCTGCCTTGGAAAAATGACGCTAGAACAGCATCCACTTCTGCAAGCATTGCAACAAAAACAGCAGCAATTGCAACAGCAGGCCCAAAAGGTGAAATCACGCTATCAGGCTAAGATACAGGCGGTTGGCAGCTATGTCTATAACGATAGCGGCAATCACTTTTATGATGACATGCAAGGCGCTAAGGCAGCATTGCAGTTAACAGTACCGCTCTATCTCTCAGGTGAGGACGATGCAGCGGTTTCGACAGTGAGGGCAGAGCAGCAGCAAGTGCAGCTGCAATGGCAACAGCAGCAACTGAACTTAAGGAGTCAAGCACAAACCGCTATTGAGGGATTACACTCTCTGGCAAAACAGATGCCCGTGTTTCAATCTGCCGTGCAAGCCTCACGACAGGCACTCAAGGCGACTCAAGCGGGGTTGCGAACAGGGGAGCGCACCATTTTAGATGTGCTCAATGCTCAGCGAGATCTAGATCTGATGCGTAAAACTTTAAATACTGCCCTTTATGAGGTGTGGCGATATCAGACGCTACTGCAATTTATTCATTAGGTTGAAACGATTTAGAGCCATAGCGGTCTTAAATATTAGGCAGTCAAAAGGCTGCCAACCAGACTTAATAGCGAGTCATAAAATGTTTGTACCTGCTAAAATGTAGGTGTGCTAAAATGTAGATGTTGAGTCGTTAAATTCTAATTCTAATTTGGAGAGTTTTCATGAGTAAGCAAGATAAAAAATCCCGTCGTGACTTTTTAATGATGGCTAGTGCCGCCATGCTAGGTGCAACAGGCGCCGCAAAAGCGGCTGAGAATGCCTTTGGTTTTAAAAAAATGGAAGGAGGCTATCAGCAGGTCGCGATGATGGATGGAGAAGGTAAATGCGGCGGTGCCATGAAGCAGAAGATGCCGATGGAAGGCAAATGTGGTAAAGGTAAGTGCGGTGCCAATATGAAAAAAGAGAAAAAGATGGACGGTAG
>CAYOOU010000093.1:0-6353 GCA_964405635.1 uncultured Piscirickettsiaceae bacterium | reverse complement strand
GGCTTTTTGCCAAGGGCTGGCCATTGCCTGCAAAGCCCGCCTAGAATCTGCCCCCCTTAAAGTCCCGCAGAAGCTCAAGCGATTTAATCAGCGCTTCCTTAAGGAAACGCTGATTAGTTAAGCTCAATAAGGATGGCGGCACGAATCTGCCCCTTGAACGCTCCAGTCTGTGAATCCGTAAGACTCATAGGCGGGCAAGCCAAAACTCGCTTCGCTCAAACAATTGGCTTGCTTTTCCGCCTATTTCGCCAACGGCTTCTACAGCCTTCCGCGAGCAAGGCGCAGATTCGCACCGCCACCCCCTATACTATTCAAAATGATTTAATCAGCACCTCCTTAATAACCACCCAACGGAATCATATCCATAGAATGCACCGCATTCCATGATTTCAGAACGCTACGGGAATAGTGTGGTTGCACAGGGCGGTTATTGTCCCCCATCAGAGCGTGCATCGCGGCCAATTGCTCCGGAGAAGCCTCTATCGGATCTTTAAACACCATCCAATACACCCCTTCAGAGCAAGGCGGTGTGGTTAGAGAGCCACTGTACTTATAGAACAGCTTGCGCTTGGGGAAGTAGTCCACTGGATTGACCTTAGCAAACTTATGCAGATGTTCTTTACCCACATCCTTAGGCAGATAGCGGATAATATCCGACAACGCATCATTCTTCTTACCCTCTTGGAACAGTATGCCAATCACCGCTAAATTTCCGTCCCCATCCTTATGCACAATCTGCATCTCCATTGGGTAGTTAAAGCCATTTTTCTGGTGCTCACTCGGGGTGTGGAAATGGAACTGTAGCAGCTCATAGCGATTGCCATTGATGGTAATATAGCTGCCTAGAGGATAGTTAATTTGCAAGGCGTGTCCGTTATAGATAATCCGCATTGGCGCTGAACGGTAATAGACATCAAACCCAGGCAAACCAACCGTATTGATTGCAGTTTTATCCTTAATATTGATGGGCGACTGGTTTCGACCAATTTTGCACGAGATAAACTTAGGGTCAAGATCTCCCCAGTGTGCAGGCCCTTCTAGCCCTTCATACTGCCAGTGGACTTTATGAGCACCTGGTTTTTCAACTGATGCATGAGCATTCTTATGGGAGGCTTTTGCTGGCTGATGACCAGCGTGCCCTTTAGGTGTCTTGGGCGCTTCTGCTGCTTTATGCGAAGAGGTGGCATGTGCATTCTGCTCCGCCTCTTTCTCCAAATCAATTAACAACGGAACCGGGTCATGTCCTGAGCCATGCCCAGCAGCAATAACGGCACCACTGCTCAACCCCATTGCCATAAAGAGTGTCACCACCCCCGCTTTTTTCATCTTCTCTTTCCACTGCATTGGACGCTCTCCTCTTATTTCTCTTTTTGTGCCTCTAGCACCTCTTGAAACAGTGCCAGCTCTGAGCGCTGAATGGCAAACACCCCTTCGCCCCCCGATTCAAACTCAAACCAGTAGAAAGGCAGCTCTGGATAGCTCTGTTCTAAATAGAACTGGGAAACCCCCACCTCTACAATTAAAACCCCCTCTTCAGTCAGGTAGTCCTTGGCTTCTGCTAGCATGCGCCGTACCAAGTCGAGGCCATCCTCACCAGCCTCCAAGCCCAAACGAGGTTCATGCTGAAACTCTGGCGGCAACGCCTCCATCTCAATTCTATCTACATAAGGTGGATTAGAAATGATCAGGTCATACTTTCGGCCCTGCAATTGGGTAAAAAGATCCGACTGTATCACCTCCGCTCGATCTTCCAGGTGATAGTAGGCCACATTTTTTCGAGCCACCTTTAAGGCTTCTTCAGAGATATCCACCAGATCCACCCGGGCATTAGGGAGTGCTTTAAGAGAAGCGATGCCAATACAGCCGCTCCCCGTACACATATCAAGCACATAATTCACCTCTTCACAATCTACCCAACCTAGGAAATCTCTATCAATCAGCTCGGCAATCGGTGAGCGAGGTACAAGGGTATTTTCATTGACAAAAAATCTCAACCCAGCAAACCATGCTTCACCCGTCAAATAAGCGGCTGGCTTGCGGGTTTCAATGCGCTGACGAAACAGCTCCGTTACCTTTTGGCGCTCTTGATGAGAGAGTTTGGCATTTAGGGTGTTCTCTGGCACTTCCCAAGGCAGATGCAAGGTATGAAATACCAAAAATCGGGCCTCATCAAAGGCATTGTCTGTACCGTGTCCAAAATAGAGTCCCGACTGCTGAAAAAGCGTCGCTCCCCAACGAATATAATCCAAAATGCTTTCTAAGCCATCGTTTTGATAATTAAGTGTCGTCATAAATTCATTTCGGCTTTTTTGCATGCTTGGGACGGAAGGCTTTAATAAATTCCTCATTCGTTTCCAGATAAGGCCCTTCTATCAAATCAATGCAGTAAGGAACGGCAGGGAAAACAGCTTCCAAGCACTCGCCAATGGCAGAGGGTTTGCCAGGCAAGTTAATAATTAAACTCTCTCCCCGAATGCCAGCAATCTGCCGTGAGAGAATCGCTGTAGGCACATACTGCAAGGAGACCGCTCGCATCTGTTCTGCAAAGCCGTCCAATATTTTGTCGCACACTGCCGCAGTCGCCTCAGGGGTTACATCTCGCTTTGCGGGTCCTGTGCCACCAGTGGTCAGAATCAAACAGCAGCCTATATCATCTGCCAAGTGCCGCAAAGTCTCTTCAATAAGCGCTTGATTATCTTCTATCACCTTGGCCACAGGTGTATAGTGGGTAATTAAAGCCTGATTAATCCACGCTTGCATGGCTGGGCCGCCTAAATCTTCATACTCTCCACGACTGGCACGATCGGAAACCGTCACAAACCCAATTTTAATATCGTCTGACATAGATATTCCTTGAAACTCAATGATTAGAACGCCATATAATAAACCTAAAATTAACCCAAAAACAATATAAGGGCTTGAAAACCACTATGAGCGACATAAAAAGAACAACGCTAGAAGAGTTTTTAGAGCAAACCGATACCCAAATTGACAACTTTGAAAGCCAAGCTGAAGCAGAGACTACAGCAGAAAAAGAGTCAGAAACACCCGAACCCCTTGATGGTGAACACCTACCAGGTGATGGCAACGAAGGTGAAAGCACCAGCCTAATAAAAGCAGACGGCATGGCACTGCCTGCCTCACTGAATTTGCTTCCGGTTCGAGAGCGTCCCTTTTTTCTTGGACAGATTCTGCCAGTGATTGTGAGTAAGGCGCTGTGGGAAACCACCTTTAAAGAGGTCGAAAAAGGGCAAACCAAATATATCGGCATTATCTATGTCACCAAGCAAACGGATGAGGAAGAGATTAAGCAAGAAGACCTCACCATTGAGGACTTTGCCAAAACCGGCACCTTGGTGCGAGTGCAGGATCTCAAAATCAAATCCGACTATATTCAGTTTATTGCTGAGGGGATTCGCCGTTTTCAAGTGACCGAGTGGATTTGTACTGAGCCACCCTTTAAGGCCTATGTCACCTACCCTAAAGATATTCAACACGCTTCAGAACAAACGCTTAAGGCCTATGGCATTGCCATTATGAATGCCTTTAAGGAGCTTTTACCTTTAAATCCTCTGTACAGCGAGGAGCTGAAGTATTTCCTCACTCGCTTTAATCTCAGCGATCCTGCTCAATTAGCTGACTTTGCCGCTGCCTTGACCACGGCAGATAATGATAAGCTGCAAGAGATTTTGGACACATTAGACTTAGATGAGCGGCTGGAAAAGGTACTGACCCTGCTGAAAAACGAGATTGACCTGACCAAAATTCAGTCTAATATCCGAGAGCGGGTGGAAGAGAACATCTCTGATCAACAGAGGGAATTCTTTTTACGCCAACAGCTTAAAGAGATTCAACGCGAGCTGGGCATGACCAAAGATGACCGCACAGCGGATATTGACCTCTTTGAAGAGCGCATTGCCCAGCTTAAACTGACCGAAGAGGCACAAAAAAAGGCTGAAGAGGAGTTACAAAAACTCAGTATTCTTGATCCCCACTCTTCAGAATACGCTGTCTCTCGTAACTGGCTAGACTGGCTCACCCAACTGCCTTGGGGTGCGTATAGTGAGGACATTTTAGATCTCAAACGTGCCCGCAAGATTTTAGACAAAGGGCATGATGGGCTAGAAGATGTGAAAGATCGCATTCTTGAGTTTTTGGCTGTGGGTAAACTCAAAGGTGAAGTATCAGGCTCCATTATCTGCCTTGTCGGGCCGCCAGGGGTTGGAAAAACCTCTATTGGCAAATCCATTGCCGAAACCCTTGGCCGCAAGTTCTACCGTTTCTCAGTAGGCGGTATGCGAGATGAAGCTGAGATTAAGGGGCATCGACGTACCTATATTGGCGCCATGCCAGGCAAGTTTGTTCAAGCCCTGAAAGACTGCAGCACCAGCAATCCGGTGATTATGCTGGACGAAGTAGATAAGATTGGCAGCAGCTATCAAGGCGACCCTGCCTCAGCCCTGCTAGAGGTGCTTGACCCTGAGCAGAACAGTGAGTTTATGGATCACTATTTAGATGTGCGCTATGACCTCTCCAAAGCTCTGTTTGTCTGCACCGCCAACACCCTTGATACCATACCAGGGCCTTTACTAGATAGAATGGAAGTGATTCGCCTTTCTGGCTACATCACTGAAGAGAAAATTCAAATTGCCAAGCACCACCTCTGGCCAAGTCTGCTCAAAGAGATGGGACTCAGCCGCTCTCAGGTGCAAATTACTTTGCCTGCCATTCGACACATTATTGAGGGCTATGCCCGAGAAGCTGGTGTGCGGAACTTAAAGAAAAAACTGGCACAGGTGATTCGCAAGGTGGCAATGAAACTGGTCACAGACGACCCAGAACTGCCTATTGTGATTCATGTGAATGACCTAGAAGAGATGCTAGGACAGCCTCGCTTTACCCCAGAGAAAATAAACCTGCAGGTGGGCACCGTTACCGGACTGGCTTGGACCGCAATGGGCGGCGCCACCCTCACCATTGAAGCCAGCCGCATTCACACCCTAAACCGCGGCTTTAAACTCTCTGGACAATTGGGAGAAGTGATGCAAGAGTCGGCAGGGATTGCCTACAGTTTTATCACCTCCAACCTAAACAAATATAAAGCGGATCCCGAGTTTTTTGACAAGGCCTTTGTCCACCTGCATGTGCCCGATGGCGCCACCCCAAAAGATGGCCCCAGTGCAGGAATTACCATGGCTACCGCCCTACTCTCTCTGGCTCGGGATGAGCCGATCAAAACACCTCTGGCCATGACAGGAGAGCTAAGCTTAACGGGCCAAGTGCTACCCGTGGGGGGCATTCGGGAAAAGGTGATTGCCGCTAAACGCATTGGCATTAAAGAGCTGATTCTACCCGATGACAACCGCAAGGACTTTAACGAGTTGCCCGATTACCTTAAAGAGGGACTTACCGTACACTTTGCCAAACACTTTGATGATGTGGCCAGGCTCACCTTCCCCATTCGAGCCAAGTCCCCTGCGCTAAAACGTTATGAGCAAGAGATCAAAGAGAAGGCTTTACTAGAAAAAGAAGTTTAGAAATGCCAAAACCCCCAGTCCTGCCATGCACTTTTCTGTGCTTTTATTGACAGGACTGGGGATTTTGGTAATTTATTTCAACAAAATTAGTCTTTAAATGAATAAGACATTAAAGCGGTTCGAATCTCACTGACCACTTCTGGGTCTATCATTAACTCTTCTCTCGAATCCTTTTCAAAATCTCGCATCTCTTGACTTACATAAGCCCCTAATGAGATTTCTGCCACAATTGCATTGGCCAGCTTAATCATGGCCACCAAGGCCCGGACTCGATCATTTTTAATACTCGAGCTTGGGTGAACATGGTGCAACATAATCGCATTTAATAAGTCCACCGGCAAATGCCATTTCTTCGCTACTAAAACTCCAATGGTTTGATGATCTGCACCATAGCGTTCTTCTTCAACGGCTATCACTGAAATGGGTCGTGAGAGTGAATTGGCATAAATTTTTCCATAACCTTCTGGGTCTTTATTCACCAATGCCAACGCCCCTACATTATGGAACAGTCCCAACATATAGGCTTCATCTCGTGTCACATCATCCACCCAGTCAGAAATATCTGCCATACAAAACGCAACATCCACACTAAAGTCCATCACATCCTTATAAAGATCATCCCCACCAAACAGATTCTTTAATGCTGATGCCACTACTAGGTTATAAATATTCTCTAAACCTAATAGCTTCACCGCTTCATCAATTGATTTTACGGGCTCTTCCAAGTTCATCTTCATAATCGGTGAGTTGATCGCTTTAAGCACATCCCCTGCCATCACCGTATTTTTTTCAATGATGGCAGCCACCTTATTCACA
>CAYOOU010000092.1:0-6356 GCA_964405635.1 uncultured Piscirickettsiaceae bacterium | reverse complement strand
GGATTTAATAAAAATAATCATAATAACGAAAGGCATTAAAAGCATTAGAGAGGCGAGACCTGCTGTAACATAGTACCAGCCATTATTAGTGACATCATGTACTGAGAAAACTGTATAAGCGGCACAATATCCTATGATTAGCATAACGGATATGGTAATAAGAACAAATCTAAAAACAAATTTTCTCTGCCCTGTCCCCCTCTCTGTATCGCACTATTTCATGGTCAGATGCCTTTTCCTGAGAGCTAAGTTCTGACTTGGCTTTTGCCACGGGGTCTTCCCAATTATTACCTGTCATAACTGATAATTCCCAAGTTTTTTAATCGAATACGCATTGCTTGCTCTGAGACATTGAAAATCTTAGCAAGGAGGGGAATACTGGTGACATCACGGTTTAGGATTAGATCATTAATTTTGTCTTCAGGCATTAGCAATGCCGCTGCAAAGTTATTTGCTTGAGTCTCTTGCGGGTCAAAATGATACAAATCATAACTTTGTCTGTTATCACGAAAACAGGGGGCTTCATCAGTTAGGTGTCCAAGAAAATAATGACCAAGTTCGTGAGCAAAGGTGAAGCGTTTTCGGGTTATAGGGGTTGTGGGGTTAAGCACAATCTCGACCCGTCCATTATTTTTTTGAATCAATCCATCAATGCCGTCAAAGTCTAGATTTGGATTATCAGAAACCAAAATATTTTCATCTCGGGCTATTTTGTATAAATCGGTCTCATATTGATTCATTATTTTTTCCATTGCCTTATTTGTTTAGACATCCGTCCACAGGTTAAGTCTTGCATCTTATGCCAATATAAGGCTTCTTGTCAATTTAGGCGTAATGTGTCAGTGTCCCGCCTGAATCAAGGCTTCCATAATCTCTAAATCGCCGGGAAGATCCACTTCTGGGCTATCCCACTGGCTTTCGACCACTTTGATTTTGTGACCAAACTCCAAGGCTCTCAGCTGCTCTAGCTTTTCGATATTCTCCAATCGGCTCATCGGTAGCTGGTTAAACAGATCGACAAAGCGCTTGGTGTAGGCGTAGATGCCGAGGTGCTTATAGCTATCATGATCCCAGTAGTCTCGACCGTGGGGAATGGTGGCGCGGGAGAAGTAAAGTGCAAAGCCATTCACATCGGTGACCAGCTTGACATCTTTAGGGTTGGTGATTTCTGCCTCATTCACAATCTTAAAAGAGAGGGTACTCATCTCAAAGCTGCCATCATAATCTGGTGACTTAAAAGGGGCAATGACCGCTTCAATTGAACCCGGATGCACTAAGGGCTGATCCCCTTGCACATTAATAATCAAATCTTCATCCGCCAAGCCAACAGCTTCTGCTGCGGCTGCAATCCGGTCGGTGCCCGACTGTGCCTCGGACGGAGTCATCACCACCTCACCGCCAAAACCATTGACCACGTCAGCAATCCGTGCATCATCGGTGGCAACATAAACACCATCAAGCCCTTCAGCCTTAGCAACCCGCTCAAAGACGTGTTGAATCATTGGCTTGCCATCAATCCTCTTTAGGGGTTTGCCTGGCAGGCGAGAAGAGCCGAAACGCGCTGGAATAAAAACCACGGTTTTCATGAGCAACCTTCCTTACATTCGCTCATATAGAGAACGCAGCAACTCAGGGGTCACCTTCTCTTTCCAACTAGACCCGTACACATTGTCCCAAAGCGGGGCTAAGCCAGAAGCGACTTGAATCATTTTATCCATCTGCTCTTCTGTCAGCCCAGCACACACATTTTGCGGCAAATCAATATCATGTTTTTCCATCATCTCACGGAACTTGGCCACCCCTTCTGGGTAGAAGTCTTCCAACACATTAAACACAATGCAGTTACCAATACCGTGGTGATAACCCAGTACATAGCTCAAGCCATAACTTAAAGCGTGACACGCGCCCACCTGAGAGTAGGCAATGGACTGCCCACCCATATAAGAGGCCATCATCAACTTCTCATCTGCATCAGGGTGGTCTTCTAAAAACACCTCGTTACACAGTTCCAATGACTTCTCACCAAAGGCACGAGCAAACTCATTGATATAAGTGCCATTTAAAGCTTCCACATTGTGAATATAGCAGTCCATGCCGGTGTAGAACCACTGGTTTTTAGGGACACCAGCGGTCAAATCTGGATCTAGGATAATCTGGTCAAAAACGGTGTAATCTGAGTTGAGGCCCAACTTTCTTTCAGGGCCTGTCAAAACGGTGGTACGAGAAGCTTCAGCCCCTGTACCCGAAATGGTAGGAATACCAATATGATGTACCGCTGGATTTTCAATCAAATCCCATCCCTGATATTTGGCTGAGCCGCCTGGGTTGGTCAGCATCAAGGCCACCGCCTTGGCCAGATCCATTGAGGAGCCGCCACCAATCCCCACCACCGAGACGGGGTTCTTCCCGCCAGCATGTGCTTTGGCATAGGCTTGCACCTCTTCGGTTAAAGCATCTACATAGGTGGTTTTGGGCTCATCGGTCACATCTAGCCAGATCACTTGATCTTGGTTATGCACCGGCAGACGCTCTGCCAAAGGTCTGTCTTTATGCACCTGATCCACCATAAAGACCACAAAATCCTCTGGCGACTGCCGCTCATCGCTCAACACATCATCTAGCTGATCAAAACTGCCACGGCCAAAAATAATCTTGGGAACGGTTTTAAAGTTACGGTGTTTCATCATCTTTCCTACTTAAAAATTTGGTTAAAGGCATCTATCCGTTGCTGAAGGTCATCTTCTGTCCAGTTCAGCATAATCAGCATAGAGAGGGTGCGGCTCATAATGGCATCGGATTTCGGGGTTTGCACCTGGGTATAGTCTGGGCGATCGGCAATCAGCTCAATGGGCAGTTTTGCACAACTTTTCATCTGCTGAATGTGTTCCCAATTTTTAAAATAGTGCCAGTTGTTGACATACCAGTAGAACACGCCACCAATCCCTGCTTCAGCCAAAGCAGCATTCACCTCTTGTGCGCGTGCTTCAGTGGGCAGCATGAAGGAAAGAAAGCCCGCATTGTCCCCTGCTTCATCAGGGATTTCACGGAACTGCACCTCTTCAAATTGAGCCAATGCCTCTTTTAGCACCTTTTTATTACGACGCTGAATCTCTAAAATTTTGTCGAGTTTGCCTAACTGAGCGACGCCCACAGCGGCATTCATTTCTGAGATGCGGTAGTTCGTTCCCATAATCGGGTGCCCTTCTGCCCCTCGGTCACTGCCGATATGGTCATGGCCATGGTCAGAGTACATATGCGCATTGGTATAAATTTGATCATCATTGGTGAGCACCGCACCCCCTTCACCACAGGAGATGGTTTTAACCGAATCAAATGAGAGACACCCCACTTGACCAATGGTGCCCAGTGCTTGTCCTTTATAGCTTCCGCCAGTGGCTTGGCAAGCATCTTCCAATAAAATCAAACCATGCTTATCGCAAAGCGCTTTAATCTCATCTATTTTCCCCATTGAGCCACACATATGTACCAAGTTTACCGCCTTGGTACGAGGGGTAATGGCCGCTTCAATGCCTTCTGGTGAGAGACAGAGGGTTTCATCAATCTCCGCAAACACTGGAATGGCCCCCGCTAAAACCACGGCCTCTACTGTCGCTACAAAGGTAAAAGGGGGCACAATCACCTCATCTCCCGCGCCAATACCGGCTGAGGCCAGAGCAGTGCTCAAGGCCGTAGTGCCGCTGGAGACCAAGTGTGCATGCTTGACATTAAGCTTGTCGCACAACATCTGTTCCATCTCTTTGGCCTTCCACACCCCATTGCGCATGGAATCGAAGTTATAACGGAAGGTAAACCCCTTCTCCATGACTTCGTTAATTTGCTGTTTTTCTGCTTCATCAAATAATTCAAAACCTGGCATCTACCGCTCCTTTACGCTTGGTTGACCAGTGCCTTCAGCAGCGTTTCGTGTCGCTGTTGCTGGCGGTGGGTGTGCAATCGGTGAGCCTTAAAGATGGTGTGTAGCTGCTCAAGGGCATACTCAAAATCATCATTAATCACCAAATATTCAAACTCAGGGTAGTGAGACATCTCGCTCACTGCCTGTTGCATTCGTTTATCAATCACCTCTTGTGGGTCAGTGCCTCGCCCTGTTAGGCGGCGTTCTAACTCCTCCAAAGAGGGAGGCAAAATAAAAATGGTAGTCGCTTCTGGGATTTTGGCCTTCACCTGCTGTGCGCCTTGCCAGTCAATCTCCAAAATCACATCTTTCCCACTGGCCAACTGATTTTCCACTGTTTTTTGTGAAGTGCCATAATAGTTATCAAACACCTTGGCGTGCTCCAAAAAAGCCCCTTCTGATACCTGTTGCTCAAAGGACTCAATATCTACAAAGTGATAGTTCACGCCATCCACCTCTCCTGGACGAGGGGCACGGGTCGTCGTTGAGACTGAAACCACAATTTGCGGATCTTTCTCCGTCAAAGCGTGAACGAGGGAAGTCTTCCCTGCACCCGAAGGTGCTGAAATAATATAAAGGGCACCAGTCGCTAAGTCGCCTGAGCCAAGTTGATGTGTGGACATGGTTTTTTCCTATACGCCTGACTTTAACCCGCTATTTTAGCATGAAACAATCGTGCAATCTTATCCCCATTCGCTACAATATGGTTATGCAGAAAGAAAGTATTTTTTTAGTGGGGCCAATGGGCTCCGGTAAATCCACCGTAGGACGTGTGTTGGCCGAAAAGCTACATTACCAGTTTTTAGACAGCGATCATGTGATTGAAGAACGCACCGGCACAACCATTCCCACCATCTTTGATATTGAAGGCGAAGCGGGATTTCGTACTCGAGAGCAAGCTGTCATCGAAGAGCTGACTCGCCTGCCTGAGATTGTGCTGGCGACTGGGGGCGGTGCGGTAATCAAACCTGAAAATCGCAACGCTTTGGCAGGACGCGGCTTTGTCATCTATCTCAAGTCGCCTGTACACGCACTGCTACAACGCACCCGTATGGATCGCAACCGCCCCCTGCTTCAAACCGACGATCCGGAAGCCGTACTAAATAAAATTGTAGAAGAACGCGATCCGCTTTATCAAGAAGTGGCCGATATGGTGATTGAAACGGAGTTCTATTCCGTGCATCGCGTAGTCAAGCAGATTATAGAACGACTAGAACAAGAGCAGATTATCAAATGAAAAAACTGATTGTTGATTTAGGCGAACGCGCCTACCCCATCTTTATTGGTGAAGGGCTGATTGATCAAGCTGATTTAGTACGCCCTTTCATAAAAGGGCATCAAGTCCTGATTGTCACCAACACCACCATTGCGCCCCTCTACCTAGAGCGAGCAAAGCAAGCCTTTACAGATTATGAAGTGCAAACTGTGATTCTGCCAGATGGTGAGGAATACAAAAACCTAGAGGTACTCAACCAGATTTTTGATGTCGCCATCGAGCATCACTTTGACCGCAAATCTACCTTTGTTGCCCTAGGTGGCGGTGTGGTGGGTGACATGACCGGCTTTGCCGCTGCTGCCTATCAACGCGGTGTGCCCTTTATTCAGATGCCTACCACCTTACTGGCTCAAGTCGATTCTTCGGTGGGGGGCAAAACCGGTGTTAACCACCCTAAAGGCAAAAATATGATTGGGGCATTTCACCAGCCCGAGTGTGTGGTGATTGATACCCAAACCCTCAACACCTTGGAAGACCGTCAACTCTCTGCAGGCTTGGCAGAGGTGATTAAGTATGGACTGATTCGAGACGAGCCCTTTTTTGAATGGCTAGAAAACAAAATGCCACAACTCTTGGCTCGTGATCCGATGCTATTGGCTGAAGCCATTGAACACTCCTGCCATAACAAAGCCGAAGTGGTCGCAGCCGACGAAAAAGAGGCTGGACAACGAGCACTTCTAAACTTGGGGCATACCTTTGGTCACGCCATTGAAGCCGGTATGGGCTATGGCAAATGGCTACATGGCGAAGGGGTCAGTGCAGGTACTATGCAAGCCGCCTACCTCTCTCAACTCATGGGGCTATTAACCGATGAAGAGGTCAGCCGTATTGGCCGTCTCTTTACCCAAGCCCACCTCCCCATTTACCCGCCCAGCCTAGAAGAAATGCCAGTAGAGTGCTATTTAGAGCTGATGGCCGGCGATAAAAAAGTGCAAGCCGGAACCATTCGCTTGATACTGCTCAAAACGATTGGGGAAGCCTTTATTACCGGCGACTATCCAGAAGCGTTGCTGCTGCGCACGCTAACAGAGTGGCGGCTAGGGGAGTGTTGATTAAATCGTTTTGGACAGGTAAAGGGGGTAGCGGTGCGAAGCTGCGCTTTGCTCGTAGAAGGCTGTAGAAGCCGTTGGCGAAATAGGCGGAAAAGCAAGCCAACTGTCTGAG
>CAYOOU010000091.1:3321-6465 GCA_964405635.1 uncultured Piscirickettsiaceae bacterium | reverse complement strand
GTTTCTTCAAAACGAATAGGCAAAGGATACTTTTTTAAGTTTTCTTTTATCTCTGTTGCAGAAATTAACCGAACATCAATATTTTCATCCAGTAACTGCAGTGCGGCCTCCAGTTTAAAACTGTTGGCCCCACCTGCAAATTTTCCCTTTTTCATTCGCTGCTTAATCACCAAAGTCTCAATTTGATAATCTTCCACCAGCTTGGCAAACGTCTTTTGAAAATACCGTAACTCATTGCGATCGTCAGGGTCTTTACACTGTACTCGCCGAACTCGACACTCTGGCAAGTGAAAAATTTCATCTTCAAACAATACCAAACTCACAATGGCCTCATTACCGGTTAACTCAATTCCACACACTTTCATCTTTTTTCCTTTTACAACTTCTACTGTTCCTGAAAACTTCTGTTTGCAACCAAACAAATGCCTAAAATGGATAATATTGCACGGGCTGTCCAATTTGAATCTCACTCTCTTCTGGCACAGCCACCAATCCATCCGCTGCCAACAAAGAAGAAAGTGCGCCAGTTTCCTGTTTAGGGTGAACAAAAGCAATTTGCCCCTCCCTTTTCACCCGCAAAAACTGTCGCCTCTGCCCTGGATTTTGCCACTGGAACCCTGCCAATAAAGTTTGTGGGGTCACATCCACAGATGACACCCCCTGAAGGGTTTTTAAATAAGGTCGCACCAGTAACTGAAACACGGAAAAAGCGGCTACCGGATTCCCTGGCAAACCCACAAATGGCGTTTGCAGCACACTTCCCAAAGCCAAAGGTTTGCCAGGCTTCATCGCCACTTTCCATGCCTGCATCTGCCCCAACTTTTCCACAGCAGGCAGAATATAATCCTTATCGCCTACCGAAACCCCACCCGTGGTTATAATCACATCTGCCCGTTGTGCTGCCTGAGTCAGGGTCTGCTCTATCACTTCAAGGTTGTCTGCCACATGCCCAAAATCTAACACTTCAAAACCATTTTTCTGCAACAACGCCATCATTAAAGGACGGTTACTGTCATAGATTTTGCCTGGCGACAGAGCCTTCCCTAGTGAGCACAACTCGGAACCGGTAGTGAAAAAAGCTACCTTTAAGGGTGAAAAAACAGGTATTTTGTCTATTCCCAAGCTGGCCAAAACAGCAATATGCTGAGAAGCTAAAGACGTGCCAACACTTAAAATCTTTTCACCTTGCGCCATATCCGAGCCATGTTTACGAATATGTTGACCTTTCACGGCTTTTTGCAACGGTTCACCAAAGGCCACCCATTGTTGCCCATTTGCATCCACTCTGCTCTGACTCCACTCCTGCATAATCACCGTATCCGCACCTTCTGGCAAGGGGGCACCCGTTAAAATTCTGGCGACACTACCAGGTGAAAGCACTATTCCCGCCACCTCTCCAGCAGCTAAGGTCTGTGAGACAGGGTAATAAACCCCTTGTTCAATATCATCTATGGCTACAGCATAACCATCCATCATACTGTGATCAAAGGGAGGCACGGCCATAGGCGCACATACCTCTTCAGCTAAAATATGCCCCACAGCCTCCACTAACGGTAAAGTTTGCGGTTTCAAAGTGGCTAAGGGCTGAGTCTCCGTGACCAGCTTTTGTAACACCTCATCAAAGCTCAACATCCGTTAAACACTCCACTAACCGTTTCACTTGTCGGGTACAACACCCATTACCATCCGTGGCATAACAGCACTGCCGCACTGCCTCTACTGAATCAGCCCCCTCTACAATACAACCAATAATGGTCGCCTTTTTCACCTCATTGCACACACACAGGTTTTCATCAATGTCTTTTTGCAAAAGCGGGGGCAATGCTTGCACAGCTGCTTCTATTTTCTCTCGGCTGGCCATTTTATTTATGCCTGCTTACGGGTAAAGAGCCACTGATTCTCTGAGGAACCCGCCGGGTCAAAATGGTAGCCATCCAGATCAAAATATTTTAAATCTTCCACCTGCTCAATTCGATTTAAAGCAGCGTAACGCGCCATCTCACCTCGAGCTTTTTTGGCATAGAAGCTAATAATCTTGTACTGACCATTTTTCCAGTCTTTAAACACAGGGGTGATCACTCGACCTTGCAACTTTTTCGGTTTAATCGCTTTAAAATACTCATTGGATGCCAAATTAACCAATACCTTCCCAGGCTGCTGACTCAATTCTTGATTTAATGCATCGGTAAGAAGCTCTCCCCAAAAAGTGTAAAGATCCTTCCCCTTGCTATTAGCAAACTTAGTACCCATTTCCAATCTGTATGGCAAAATTTGGTCAAGCGGACGCAATAGACCATAGAGCCCCGAGAGTATTCTTAGGTGATTTTGTAAATAGGTAATAGACTCAATAGGAAGATGCTCAATATCCAACCCTTGATAAACATCCCCTTTAAACATATACACAGCGGGTTTGGCTTTTTCATCGGGAAAGGGAAGTTGCCAAGCTTGATAACGCTCATAATTCAGCTCTGCCAATTGCTCACTTAAGCGCATCAGTTGGGCTATATCATGAGGCCCCAATAATTTAAGTTGCTCTACCAACTCTGCTGCCTGTTGCAAAAACTGCGGGCAGGAAGGGAAAAGCTCCAACCCTTCTTTTGGCTCAATTGGTTGCCAAGGAGACTCATCCAACTTTTTAGCTGGGGACACTACCATTAACATATCTATCACCTCTTTTATATCGACTTGGTGCCATATTATGCAACATTCAAAAAAAACTGACACATTTTAAAAAGTGTAAATATTTAACATTTTTTATTGACACGCATCCAAAACATCATTATCATTGCAACCGAAAGATGTAAAAACATCACATTAATTAATTTTCAACTTGGAGATCAAACCATGAAAACTTTCAACCTAATCATCGCTTCTTTATTCATTTCTAGCTCAGCTTTTGCCATGCAGGATATGAGTCATGCAGGGCAAATGCAGGAACACGCTGAAAAAGCTCAAAATATGCAAGAGAAGACCGGTCAAATGCAAGAACAAGCACAGAATATGCAAGAGAAAGCAGGACAAATGCAAGAGCAAGCTCAAAATATGCAAGAGAAAGTACAAGGTATGCAAGAGCAAGCCCAACACATGAGCGAAAATGCTGAAAGTATGCAAGAGCGTGCCCAGCATATGACTGAAAATGCTGAA
>CAYOOU010000091.1:0-3221 GCA_964405635.1 uncultured Piscirickettsiaceae bacterium | reverse complement strand
CAGCACATGAGTGAAAAGGCCGAAGGTATGCAAGAACGCGCTCAACACATGAGTGAAAATGCTGAAGGCATGCAAGAGAAGGCTCAACACATGAGTGAAAATGCTGAAGGCATGCAAGAGAAGGCTCAACACATGAGTGAAAATGCTGCGGGCATGCAAGAGAAGGCTCAACACATGCAAACCAACCAAAACTTCTCATCTCAACGTACAACACTAGATCTACTACAATAAGCCAAACACATACTCACCCAACCTCTCCAACCAAGTTGGAGAGGTATTCAACTAAGGAACAAACCATGACTCATATTTTTAAAATAAGCATCATAACTGGCTTAATGGGCTTAACCGCTATGGCTCAAGGAGCCCCTCTAAAAACCAAAATCTCATCAGGTGTATTCTACGCTTCTGGGCAAGATAATACTTCAGGTAGTAGTAGTAGCACACTCACCGCTATTCCACTCACCCTAAGTTGGCGAAGTGATAAATTCTCTTCTAGCCTCTCTACCAGCTATATTGATTCCAAGTTCGGTTCAATCAGCGCATCTGGGATGGGAGACACCTCATTGACTCTTGGTTATGACATCACCTCTCAACCTTGGATTACCCTAAAGGGCAAATATAAGTTTGCAACGGGAGATGCCAATAAAGGCCTAAGTACAGGAAAAGACGACCTCTCTTTACAAGTTGACCTTTTCCAACCCACTTCAGCCAAATCTTCACTATTTGCTACAGTCGGTTATAAATTTACTGGAAAAGTTTCTGGTCAGTCTATGCAAGACTCTACTTATGCAAGTATTGGCGGAGGTTATCTACCCATGCAAGGGTTAAGCTTAGGCGCCTCTTTAGATTACAGACAAACCACCTACACCAACCTAAAAGATCAAGTAGGCCTCTCTGTATTTTTAGACAAAAAATTAACCAAAGACCTACATACGGCTGTATTTGGTGGCTATGACAATACCGATACCGCAAGCTTTGGTATCACCTTTAGTTATCGACTATAATAAAATGCTATGATTAATTCAAACTCTGCCCTACAACAAAAAGAAAAAGCCTTAGCCAAAGCCATTAAAACCATGCTCAAGCCCTTGGTTAAGCTACTGATCTCCCAAGGCATTACCTATATTGGTCTACTGGAGATGCTGAAACGCACCTATGTGGAAGTAGCAGAAGAATCTTTTTCTCTTAAAAATAAACGACAAACTGATAGCCGTATCAGCTTACTCACTGGCGTACACCGCAAAGAGGTTAAGCGTATCCGCAGCGAGCTAGATACCCCCCTCACCGAACAAGAGATCAAAGCCAGTAAAAGCGCTCAAATGATGGCTTTATGGACAGGACATCAAGCTTTTTTAAATGAGCAAGGTCACCCTGCCTCACTTTATCGTAATGCCTGTGATGGAGAGCCTTCTTTTGAAACCCTCGTGCACAGCGTTAGTAAAGACAAACATCCTCGCTCTGTACTAGATGAATGGCTTAACCAAGACATTGTCATCATTAACACCGATGGAAAAATTCAGCTAAATGAAGCGGGCTATGTCCCCTCTGAAGATTTTGAAGAGAAGCTCTTTTTTGCCGGCAAAAATATTGGTGACCACTTAGCAGTCGTTGCCCACAATCTTGCTGGAGAGACACCCCCTCTTTTTGATCGAGCAGTTTACTATTACAACCTCACCCCCGAATCGGTAGAGACTTTGGAAAACCAAGCCAAAGAGAAGATGATGCAGGTACTCACAGAGATCAACCAGCAAGCCAGTCAGTATCAAGAGCAGGACAAAGACAAAAAAGAGGCTAATGCCAGCATGCACCTTGGCGCCTACTTCCATAAGTGCACGTAAAAGGCATCTAAAGACAACCCAAGCGCTTAAATTTCCAAAGGACTTTCCCATGCTTACCCTCACTCTTTTTAAAAACTTAAAGTCACTTCCTTTGCAGGGCTTGCTACTTATGCTCAGCACCCTGCTTTTTACTGCATGCGCGATACAAAATCAGCAAGTCGCACTATCAGGCTTTGGCGGTACTGGACATAGCATTAATGGCGAAGAAACAACTGGTAGCAGTGGTTTTGGGGGAACTGGACATGGCATCCAAGGATTTGGCGGTACAGGACATCAAGGCTTTGGAGGCACCGGTATTATTGGCACCATCTCGGCCTTTGGCAGTATTTGGGTGAATGGAGTAGAAATTGAATACGACCCTACCACCCCTATCAAAAACCCACTTGGGGCAGAATCTCCTCTCAAACTGGGACAGCAAGTGGTGGTAGAAACTCAAAAAGGATCATCACGCTCAAACCCTAAAGCGCAACAGATTCAGGTTTTTGTTCCAATAGCTGGCAAAATCAGCCAGAGGCAAGGCAACCAGATCACTGTTGAAGGTCAAACCATTACAATTCAAGGGCATACACTCTTAGACAAAGAAGTTGACCTAACCCCCGGCCACTATATTGCCATTAATGGTTACCATACAGCCAGCGGAACATGGATGGCAACTCGAGTGAATCAAAACCCTCTACACAAAACTTGGGTTAAATCTGAGATCCCTTTAAATTTTAACCCTAAAGTACAGCAAATTATTATTCAACCAGAGTTAGTGTCAATGGTTCGAGAGATTCAACATTCACAACAATTGATGTCTCAAATCAAACAACATAGCGACACGACTCATCACCAAGCGATTATTTTTCAAGGGAAATGGCAAGGTGAACGCTTTAACACAAATAAAATAAACTTTATTCAAAATCAACCTAACATCATGCACCAGCCTTCCATACCACGCCCTCATAAAATGGAAGACATGACACCACACCTTGAAATGCCTGAGGCTCTCCACCAACAAAAAGAGCAAATGGAGCAAATGAGTGAAGCCCATGAGCAACATCAACTGATGAAAAAAATGCATGATCAAAAACAACAGATGGAAGAAATACAGGCGCAGCAGCAGCAAATGCAAGAACAAAAAGAACAGCACCAAATGCTCCAAGAAAACCACTCTAACAACTATTGGGGCATGAGGCACTAGAATACTGATCGAAATTTTTGCAAATCAGGAATCAGTAAAACTAACTATAAAGCTAGCTAGACACATTTTGCCTAGCAGGACTGGGGATTTTGGCATTCTCACACTTCTCTAATATAAGGCCTGTAAAGCTTATCAAAATAAGATAGTGAGGAGGGGGAATCAATGTACGTTTACACAATTTAATTTACAGGCTCTTATCA
>CAYOOU010000090.1:1816-6478 GCA_964405635.1 uncultured Piscirickettsiaceae bacterium | reverse complement strand
GAGACAGCACCGCATTTTTAGTGGTCTCACTTCCCGTACCCGCCGTGGTCGGCACGGCAATAAAAGGGGTAGTCGCCACATCAAACGGTTTTCCTCTACCCACGCCTTCTAAATAATCCATCACCGAGGTCTGAGAGGGAATCAGCCCCGCTATCGCCTTTGCCGCATCTAAAACACTGCCTCCGCCCAACCCAATCACCACATCGGTATCTGGGTCACACTGCACTACCAGCTCGTCCACCAACTCTGGCGAAGGCTCTCCCGACACCACAAAATGCAAAACAGAATTATGATTTTCTGCCAATTTTTTGACCAAAAAATCCCCAAATTCCCCAGTCCTGCTCAAAAAGCTGCCGGTCACCACCACCAATTTGGCATCTTGATACTGATTCAGCAGTCTATCTAATAGCTGAAACCGCACGCCCCAACCAAAGTGCATCTCAGGCAGTCGAGCCAACCCAAACTGCCCCAACCCTAAAAATTCAGAATCACCCTGCAAACAACAAGCCTCTTGGCAGGACTGGGGATTTTTCTGCATTTTTGCGTTTTTTTTCATAAAACTTTGCAATGGTTTTAACACCTTAACTTCCTTTTATTTCTAATAAGATGCCCGTTGATTCAATTTGGGCAAGGATAGCTACAAGCTAAGTGTATTCAGAAGGGTAACCAAGAATATGGGCAGCGTTTAAGGCTGTCCACGTACTTGAGACCTTGAACGAGTGAGAGTTTTATTCATCCCGAGCAAAGGTCTTTATTTATCCCAAACCCGGTCTTAGACATCGGATATAGAGTGCCGTAGCTTATTCGCTAGGGGCTTGCTAAAAATCTTAGCTTCACCCATCGGTTAAGCGGGTATTTTTAGCAAGTCCATAGCGGGCAAGGAGCTGTGCTCTATGCTGGCTTTCTCAGTCCGGGTTTGGAATTTATAGGTCTCGAAAAGTCTTTTCATCCACCGCAGGTTCTTTACCTTCTGGCTTATCAAAGTAAATTTGAACTTTTAATAAGCGAATATTGCCTGGCTTAACATAATCGTGAATCAGTTGCCGTGCATTAGGCGGTGAGTTGCGATTGATATAGAGGTAGATATTTTTAAGCTGGCACTTATTATCTGGATCAGAAGCTAAGGGGCGCAACCGCCCTTCACCTTTAATGGTGACATTTTCATAGGTGATAAGCGTCACCTTGTGATAGTACTCGGAGCGAATGGGTTTATCAAAACAGATTTTAAATACTCGGTCAAAATTGCCTGACCCCTTGTCCTTATTAACAACCGCAGCGGAGGTGATGTGCACCTTCTCTTTAGAACAGCCACTGGCTAAAAGTGTGAGTGGTAAAATCAGCAACAAAGCAAAGCGTGTAAAGGTGCCGTTCATAATCATCTCCTCTAATGATTGTATTAATTCTTTAATGACCGGGTTGAATACCAATTATTTCCCAATTGCCTGAACCATCAGCCGGGCGGCGTAAGTGCCAGATTTCATTAAAGGCGTGCAGATTGCCCTCCTCTTTGATAAAGCCGCTAAAGCGGATACTCACAATAAAGTCATCCCCATCTACCGCCATATCGGCAATCTCAGCATAGAGGGTATCGACCTCTGTGTGATTTACATTAGGTTGGATATGCGTCTTCAGCTGAGCAAACAGTTCTGGTGAGCAGTAGGATTGAATTTCTGCCAAATCCCCTTTATCCCAAGCTTTTTGCACTTCCTCAAAGTTATGTTTAGCGGCTTCTAGGAAGCTCTGCTCATCAAACCAGCTGGGCGCTGAAGATACATGCTCTGCTTGCTCTGAAAGTGCCGAACCAATAATGCTACCGCCTGTCTGACTCAACCCCTGTGTCGCCGTCTGTGCTTGAAAGCGTTGCTCCATAGAGGCAGGTTCAGGCACGTGATGCCCTGCATATCCATTTCCCGACGCCATTGTTTCTGCCACTTGGCGACGACGACCGGCAAACAGTTTAAAGAGTAAAAAGGCAATTAAACCAAAAATCAGAATGTCCATAATCTGGATATTTTCAAAGCCATCCCCAAACAGCATGGCTGCCAGTAATCCCCCAGCAGCTAAACCAGCCAATGGCCCCAGCCAGCGAGAGGCGCCAGAGGCCTGTCCAGCCGCCTTGCCACCTTGAGCCGCTGTGGGCTTAGTGGCCTGAGGAACTGTTTTAGGTTTGGAAGCCTGCCCAAACTGTCTAGGGGCAATTTTCTTGCTATAGCCGAAGCTTCCGCCCATGCCAAATCGTTTGGCTTCAGCAGTCTGCAGGGTAAAAGCAAAAGTGATAAGACTCAGCGTGAGAAGGGTCAGAAGTTTTTTCATAATGTTTCCTTTGTAATCTCTATTGAGACCTTTGCATAAGTGAGACGAGAGCTAAAAATGAGATAAAATTTTCCGAATCAAGGCGGGAAACGCAGGAAATAGCCCGCTATTTTCAAGTTTTCCAACGCAGAGTCGGAGAATTTTAGCCATTTTTAGCCGTGGATTCATCTTGTGCAAAGGTCTCCTTATTTTCTAATTATAGGGGCGCTTTTCAATTTTTCACACAGCGAGAAATCGTGTAGTCTTTACCCTGTTTGACTTTTTCGTAGTTGCCAAACACTTCCATAAAGTTGCGTTTCATATATTGCCGTAGGCCGTTAATGGTCACCACCACAAACTGTCCTCCGGGTTGCAAGTGGCTGTGCACATCGTGCAACAGAATGCTCAGCATCTCTTTACCCACCTTGGCAGGGATATTAGAGACCACCGTCGTAAATTGCTTCTCAGCGGGGACATGACTTAAGCCATTAGAAAGATAGGCGCATGCCTGGCTCAATCCATTGATCTGAGCATTTTTATTGGCATAATCCACCGCCACAAAATCTTTGTCCACCATATGCACTTCCCCTTGTGGAGCATTAGCGGCTATAGCCAACCCAATAGGGCCATAACCACAGCCAATATCCAGTGCCACTTCATCGGGCTGGATTTTAAGGTGCTTGAGCAAAAGTAACGTGCCTGCATCAATATTGCGCGGACTAAACAGCCCCCAAGTCGTGTGAAAAGTCAGGGACTTGCCCATTAGAGTGTCTTGAAAAACAATGTCCTGTTTCAGTTGTTCAATGGATTGCATGGTTTTCCAGTATCATATTATGTTTTTTGAATTATAACCCTTTTAGTGCCTATGCATACCTTAAATGAACGCCAGCGTCAGGCGGTGAAACATGTCCACACACCCTGTTTGGTTTTGGCCGGTGCCGGCTCAGGGAAGACTCGAGTCATTACTGAGAAAATTGCCCACTTGATTCGACACCACCAGATACCGGCACGCAATATCTATGCTGTGACCTTTACCAACAAGTCCGCCAAGGAGATGAAAGAGCGGGTCACAAAGTTGCTGAAAGACGACCCATCGCAAGGGCTCAATGTCTCCACCTTTCACAATTTGGGGCTCAATATTATTCGCCAAGAATATAAAGCCTTGGGCTATAAGGCCAATTTTTCTATTATGGATTCGCAGGATACGGGACAGATTCTCAAAGAGCTGATGAAAAAGAATCAACTCGACCCGGAAGAGTTGGAAGGGGTTCAGTGGGAAATTTCTGCCTGGAAAAACCAGCATCTCAGCCCAGAAGAGACTTTAGAAACAGCAGAAGATGAACAGCAACGCTCACGAGCAATCCTGTACGGCTACTATCAGAAGCAGCTGCACGCCTATAATGCGGTGGACTTTGATGACCTAATTGGCCTGCCAGTGCGTCTGTTTAATGAGCAGCCACAGATTTTGCACAAGTGGCAGAGCAAGGTGCGCTATCTGCTGGTGGACGAGTATCAGGACACCAATGCGGCACAATATCAGCTGGTGAAACAGCTGGTAGGTGTAGAAGCCCGCTTTACCGTGGTGGGCGATGATGACCAGTCCATCTACGCCTGGCGAGGGGCACAACCAGAAAACCTAGTCTTGCTTCAAGCCGACTTCCCCAATTTAGAAGTGATCAAGCTGGAGCAAAACTACCGCTCTAGTAATCGCATTTTGACCGCCGCCAATGCTTTAATTGCCAATAACCCCCATGTGTTTGAGAAAAAACTCTGGTCAGAAATGGGCATGGGCGATCCCATTCGCATTTTGGCCTGTGCCGACGAGAATCAAGAGGCCGAACGGGTGGTGTCGGAGCTGATTGTCAGCAAGTTTAAATATCAAAATCAGTTTCGCGACTATGCAATTTTGTATCGAGGCAACCATCAGTCTCGCCTAATTGAGCGCGCTTTGCGGGAGCAGAATATTCCCTATATGATTTCAGGCGGACAAAGCTTTTTTGATTATGCCGAGGTGAAAGATGTGCTCAGCTATCTCAAGCTGATTGTCAACCCAGATGATGATGCGGCCTTTTTGCGAATTGTGAATACCCCTCGGCGAGAGATTGGCGCCTCCACCCTTGAAAAACTGGCCAGCTATGCCAGCCAAAGAGGGGTCAGTCTGTTTGATGCCACTCAAGAGCTAGGGCTGATGAATGTGCTTAATGAAAAGGCACTGCAACGAGTGCAACGCTTTGGCGAAGTATTGCTAGAGTGGGTCAAAACCGCCGATGCACTTGAAGGAGAGGAGGTCATTCACTTTATCCGCCAACTGCTAGAGACCATTGAGTATGACAACTGGCTACATGAAACCGCCAGCAACCCCAAAACCGC
>CAYOOU010000090.1:0-1716 GCA_964405635.1 uncultured Piscirickettsiaceae bacterium | reverse complement strand
TACCCCATAAACAGAACCTGGAATCCCCCGGGCTAGAGGAAGAGCGACGGCTGGCCTATGTCGGCATTACCCGTGCCCAAAAGAGCCTCACCCTAACCTATGCCAAAAAACGACGAAAATATGGCGAAGATACCCCCTGCGACCCCAGCCGCTTTTTAGAAGAGCTACCCGAAGCCGTCATTCAATGGGAAGGCAAGCCAGGGGTAGAACTTTCTGAAGCAGAACAAAAAGAGATGGGCAACGCCCATCTCGCTAATTTAAAAGCCATGCTGAATCAACGAAAAAATGCTAATTGATCCCATTAGCTCTTAACGCATTTGCAATGGCTTTTGCCGCTTCAAGACTTAATAATGAAGTATTGAACCCTGTTTTAGCAATTAAGTTTTCATATCGATAAATGCCATTCGTGGTTTCAATAAAATAGACTTCACGACTATAGTTGCCCGCTAAACCTGGGTTTAACATTTTTAACCAAGGTCCTGTAGTTGCGGTCTTGCTAGGCGTTAAATCATACGCAAGTCGTGCATCTAAATTCACCTCAGTCGCAACCTTGCACTGGCTTAAGTTGTTTGGGTCTTGCTCACAAATATGCATTCTCACACTACTGGGAGAGTTTTGCACATCCCCTTCTAGCCACCATAGCTGATTATTTTGTAGCATCGGATTAGAGGCTGTGGGCATATTATTGATAAAGTTCTGCAGTGTACTGTTTCCATAAAGCGAATCTTGGTTCCACTCTTCATTGGTATTCACTACCTTGTCAAGCCCATTTGGATTAGGAAGATTGTAGCCAGAAAGTGCATAAAAGTTTAAATCTGTTTGAGGGGTAAACCTATCGTTTGAAAGTACAGGTCTCGTTCCGCCGCTCAGAAAACTCGTTACCTTGTAGGTTTCGCCAGCCTTTATTTTCGATGAAATGAACTTTTTAATTACGCCATAGTTATTAGTGTAATTAAAATGCAGCTTATAGTCCGGGCTAGTCTCTACAAAAGAAATGAGACCACCTGCGGACTGGACATTGGCAAAACAAGTGTCTAGGTCATTCATTAAATTTGCCTGTTGACAATCATAACGATACAATCCTTGTTCAGTTAATTTGAGTGCCGCAGCCCCGGCCTGATAGTTATTACCGCCATTATTATCTACAAAAACCGTCATAAAGGTTTTATTCAATTGAATCATTGTGCTAGCATCCACTTCTTGTTTAGTGGTTGCCGATACAACTTTCGCCTTACTCTCCTCAACAGTGTCCGCTGATATATTAGCGTCGTTAAAATTACTCGCAACCGTGGTTGTATCAAGATTTAAGTTGGACTCAATCACCCTAATTACCTTGGCAACAACATCTGTAACCACCTTATTTATCACTGCCAAAATGGCAATTTCTTCTTTATCGCCCAAACTTACACCACTACTTGCGAGTGTTTGCTTAATATTCGCCTGTTGCTCTGCCATGACTTGAGCAATGACCTGTGCTGTCTTGTGGGCAGCAACATAATCAGAATTCGTGGCTTTTTCTTGAATATAGTCTTTATAGGGATCAATTGTTCCACCCAGTTTGGAGGCAATCTCTGCCTCTGCTTGAATCAAGCTCACAGAGGGATCAGTAATAACTTGAGTTGCAATCATCGTGGTAATCGGACTAATAAATTGCGGCTTACCTAGGGAAGTGCTGATTAAATCGCTTGAGCTTCTGCGGGACTTTAAGGGGGCAGA
>CAYOOU010000089.1:0-6627 GCA_964405635.1 uncultured Piscirickettsiaceae bacterium | reverse complement strand
CCACCCCTTGCCAGCTATGGACTCACAAAAAATGCCCGCTTAACCTATGGGTGAAGCTAAGATTTTTTGCAAGCCACTAGCAGACAAGGTGCAGCACGCTTTATCCAATTTCTATCTGAGGATTTGGGGATTCATTTTACGCCAAAATCCATGTAAAAAATGATATGATTCCTCGATTCAATTTAAGGGAAAGAGGCAGATGGAACTAGGTTCAATCTATCAAAAAATAAAAGACTTCCAAGCACGTACCGATGTGCTGAGGGGGTATCTTTGACTATGAGACCAAACAGGAGCGTTTAACGGAAGTTGAGCGGGAGTTAGAAGACCCCAATATTTGGAATGACCCTGAAAAGGCTCAGGCTTTGGGGAAAGAGAAGTCTCAGCTGGAGTTTATTGTTTCCACCATTCAAAGCTTGGAAGAGGGGTTAAGCTCTGCCAAGGAGTTGTTGGAGATGGCTGAGATGGACAATGACCAGGAGATGGTCGACGAAGTGGTCTCAGAGTTAGAGGCTTTAGAAGCTCAGCTGGATAAGTTGGAGTTTCAACGGATGTTCAGCGGTGAGCTGGATGCCAATAATGCCTATTTGGAAATTCAGTCTGGCTCAGGTGGCACCGAGGCGCAAGATTGGGCTAATATGTTACTGCGTATGTATTTACGTTGGGCAGACAGCCACGGTTTTAAAGCAGAGATTACAGAAGTTTCTCCTGGGGAAGTGGCAGGTATTAAAGGCGCAACAGTGCATATTCAGGGAGACTATGCCTATGGCTGGTTAAGAACCGAAACCGGTGTGCACCGTTTGGTACGAAAGTCCCCCTTTGATTCCGGTAATCGCCGCCACACCTCTTTTGCTTCGGTTTTTGTGTCGCCAGAGATTGATGACAGTTTTGAAATTGATATCAATCCAGCGGATTTGCGAATTGATGTCTATCGAGCCAGCGGCGCGGGTGGCCAGCATGTGAATAAAACTGAGTCAGCCGTGCGGATTACCCATTTGCCCACCAATACGGTGGTTCAGTGTCAGAATGGACGCTCCCAGCATCAAAACAAAGCGGAGGCGATGAAGCAGCTCCGTGCCAAGCTTTATGAGCTGGAGATGAAAAACCGCAATGCTGAGAAGCAAGCGTTGGAGGACTCCAAATCAGATATTGGTTGGGGCAGCCAGATTCGCTCCTATGTTTTGGATTCGGGGCGGATTAAAGATTTACGCACCGGCGTGGAGACCGGTAATACCCAAGCCGTACTGGACGGTGATTTGGACCAATTTATTGAGGCCAGCTTAAAAGCAGGCATTGAAGCATAAAAAACGAGAGAAGAGCATGACAGAGCAGAAAAAAAACGTTCAAGAAGATGAAAATAAAATCATTGCCGAACGCCGTGCCAAATTGCAGGCATTGCGAGAGCAAGGCAATGCTTACCCGAACTCTTTCCGCCGAGATGCCTTAGCGGCAGATTTGCATAAGGCGTTTGATGCCCTCAGCAAAGAAGAGTTGGCAGAACAAGAACCGGTACGAGTAAAAGTGGCGGGGCGGATGATGATGCGTCGCATTATGGGTAAAGCCAGTTTTGCCACCTTGCAGGATATGACGGGTCGCATTCAAATTTATGTACAGCGAGATGAATTGCCAGAAGGCTTTTATAATCAGCAGTTCAAAAAATGGGACCTAGGGGATATTGTTGGGGTAGAGGGGTACCTCTTTAAAACCAATACGGGTGAGCTTTCAATTCATGTGGAAAAGATTGAATTGATTACCAAAGCCATTCGCCCTTTGCCAGACAAGTTTCATGGTTTGCAGGATCAGGAAGTACGCTACCGTCAGCGTTACCTAGATCTAATTGTCAACCAAGAGAGTCGTAAGACTTTCATTCTGCGTTCTAAAATTGTGTACCATGTACGGGAGTTTTTGATTCGTAAAGGCTTCTTAGAGGTGGAAACCCCTATGATGCAGGTGATCCCTGGCGGTGCTTCTGCTAAGCCTTTTGTGACGCATCACAATGCTTTGGATATGGAGTTGTATCTAAGGATTGCACCAGAGCTTTACCTAAAGCGTTTATTGGTGGGCGGCTTTGAAAAGGTGTTTGAGATCAACCGTAACTTCCGTAATGAAGGACTTTCTACCCGTCATAACCCTGAATTTACGATGGTGGAGTTTTATGAAGCCTATACGGACTATAACACCTTGATGGATTACACCGAAGAGCTTCTAAAAGAGTTGGCAGAGTTGGCAGTGGGTGATACCAAGGTGCCTTATCAAGGACAAGTGTTTGACTTTGGTAAGCCCTTTGCTCGCTTAACCATGAAAGAGTCGATTTTACAGTACAACCCAGATGTGAAACCTGAAGAGCTAGAGAGTTTAGAAGCTGCTCGTGCCTTGGCAGATCGTTTGGGTGTGCATTGGGAAGAGAGCTATGGTCTAGGCAAGGTGATGACCGAAATCTTCGAAGAGACGGTTGAGGAACGGCTTATGGATCCTACCTTTATTACTGAGTATCCCGCTGAGGTTTCTCCGCTGGCACGCCGAAATGATGAGAATCCTTTTGTTACGGACCGCTTTGAACTCTTTATTGGAGGACGGGAGTTGGCCAATGGCTTCTCAGAGTTGAATGATGCAGAAGACCAAGCAGAACGCTTTAAAGCGCAAGTTGCCGCCAAAGATGCAGGAGACGATGAAGCGATGCACTATGATGCTGACTACATTGCTGCCCTTGAGCACGGAATGCCGCCAGCAGCAGGCGAGGGCATCGGTATTGATCGCTTGGTGATGCTCTTTACCGATTCCCCCTCGATTCGAGATGTACTACTCTTTCCACATATGCGCCGAGTAGAATCTTAATCACTTTTCGTGATATAAAGAAAGCCCTAAGCTTGGGGCTTTTTTATTGCATAAAGTGAGGTTTTTGCGTCTCACTCGTGCAAAGCCCAAGTCCTCAGATAGAAATTGGATAAAGCGTGCTGCACTTTGTCTGCTAGGGGCTTGCAAAAAATCTTAGCTTCACCCATCGGTTAAGCGGGCATTTTTTGTGAGTCCATAGCTGGCAAGGGGTGGGGCGATTTGCCGATTTCTATCTGAGGATTTGGGCAAAGGTCTCAAAATATTCAAAATCCCCAGTCCTGCTAGGAGAAATAGCTTGGCAGGGCTGGGGATTTTGTGAAGCTTTTTGGGTTTTGCAAAGGATAGCGGCACGGAGCTGCTCCTTGTTTGCTCCAAGCTGTGAGTCCGTAAAGCTTGCAGGCGGGCAAGCCAAAACTCGCTTTGCTCAGGTAGTTGGCTTGCTTTTCCGCCTGCATCGCTAACGGCTTCTATAGCTTGGAGCAAACAAGGAGCAGTTCCGCACCGCTATCCTTTTTCAGCATTCACGATTTACTTAAGTTTTAATAAGTTAATTCATGGTTTTGAGCAGCATTGAGAGCTTGCTGGCAGTGGTTTCACCCATTGTACCCATCAGTTGTTCCAGTAGGGTTTTTTCTGTTTCAAAGGTGCGGCTGTGTTTGACTTTGAGCACTTCTCGCATTACATAGCCCGTGTCCCCTAAGCCATCGACAAGCCCCATTTTAATCCCTTCATCGCCCAACCAGACGAGACCTGTAAAGAGATTGGGGTCATCTTTTAGTCGGTCTCCTCGTCCCTTTTTGACTGTGCTAATAAATTGTTGATGGGTGCGTTCTAGAACATGTTTACGAAAAAATGCTCGTCCCTCTTCGTCTTTGGGGCCAAAGGGGTTAATAAAGGTTTTGTGTTTGCCGGCAGTCATAGAGCGATTTTCAATGCCAAGCTTTTCCATCAGTCCGGTAAAACCAAAGCTGTCCATACGCACGCCAATAGAGCCAACAATGGAGCCTTTATTGGCATAAATTTTATCTGCGGCGGAGATAATGTAGTAACAGCCTGAGGCACACATGTCTTGCACCACTGCATAGACGGGCTTTTTATATAGTTTCTTCAAACGATAGATTTCATCATTAATCAAGGCCGATTGCACAGGGCTGCCACCAGGGGAGTTGGCTTTGATAATGACGCCTTTGGCTTTTTTGTCTTTAAAGGCGGCTTGGAGCAATGGAATCATTTTGTCTGCACTGGCATCGCTGCCTGGCATAATGGAACCTTCAAGGTTGATAATGGCAGCATGAGGTTTGCTGGCAATCAACTCTGTTTCGGAGAGTTCGCCAAATTGTGTGGTCATCATAGCGACCAGTGCGAAAATATAGAGAATGGCGGAAAACTTTAGCAGATTGCTCCAGCGTCGGCTCCATCGGTCTTGCCTGACATAGCTTTCTGCAAGGTCGGCCAGTTTGGCCATGCTGTCTGGATTTTGAGTGGAGGTCTTTTTATTGTGAGGTTGTTTGGGTGCTTGCTCGGGAACGCCCCAGCCAGAGTTGTTATAATCGTCCATTGTGTTTAAATTCCTTAAAAGAAGTTCTGACTATTTTAACCAAAAGCAACATAAAAATGACAGAGAAGTCCACCTTTGATATCGATGCCTTTTTAAAACACCTGACTGAGCGACCAGGGGTCTATCGAATGCTGAATGCGCAAGGAGAGATTCTCTATGTGGGCAAGGCGAAAAATCTCAAACGGCGGGTCAGTAGCTATTTTAAAAAACAGCACAGTGATATAAAAACGGCCGCGATGGTGGCTCAGGTAGCCAAAATTGAAGTGACGGTCACCGACACGGAAAGTGAAGCTTTAATATTAGAAAATACTTTAATTAAGCGGCATAAGCCTCGTTATAACATTCTGTTTCGAGACGATAAATCCTATCCTTACATTTATGTCTCCACTGGTAAGCTGTTTCCTGCATTGTGTTATCATCGAGGTGCAAAACGGCGGCCTGGTCGCTATTTTGGTCCTTTTCCCAATGCGGCGGCGGTGCATCAAACTTTAGACGCTTTGCAGAAAATTTTTCCTGTACGGCAGTGTGCAGAGAGTGTGTTTGCCCATCGCTCACGTCCCTGTTTGCAGTATCAAATTAAGCGCTGTTCAGGCCCTTGTGTGGCTGGGTTGGTTTCTAAAGAGGCGTATGATCGTGATGTGCGCCATACCTTAATGTTTTTGGAGGGCAAAAGTTTTGAGGTGATTGAGGAGCTGGCCAAGCAGATGGCAGCCTATTCAGAGGCGTTGGCGTTTGAAAAAGCAGCAGAGGTGCGAGATAAGATTTCGGCCTTGCGTGCCATTCAGAGTCAGCACTTAATTAATCAGCCAGGGCAGAAGGATTTAGATGTGATTGGTGTGGCTTGGCAGGCAGGGCAGGTTTGTTTGAGTTTAATGATGTATCGTGGGGGCAATCTCTGGGGGAGCCAAAACTACTATCCCAATACGAAACGACTGGTAGGAGAAAGTGAAGCCCAGCAGACTCAAACGCTACTAGAAGCCTTTATTTCTCAGCACTATGCTCATCATCCCATACCTGCACAGATTCTATTGCCGGTCAGTTTGGAAGCGCGAAAAATACTGGAGTCGTGGCTGAACCAGCAGGCAGAACACAATCAAAAAGTGAAGATTAAAACGCCTATTCAGGAAACAGCCAAGGGGTTAATGCAATTAGCTCAGACCAATGCTCGAGCAGGATTGAAGCAGCATTTAACCCAAAAGGCATCTCAACTGGATCGTCTCAAAGCGTTACAAGAAGTTTTGATGCTGGAGAAGTTGCCAAAGCAGATGGAATGTTTTGATATTAGTCACACCCAAGGTGAGCTCACTGTAGCCAGCTGTGTGGTGTTTATTGACGGCGTGCCAGAGCCTCGGCTTTATCGTAAATTTAATATTGAAGGGATTCAGCCTGGCGATGACTATGCAGCCATGTACCAGGCACTCACCCGTCGCTATAAACGGCAGAAAAAAGAGGGGCAAACCTTGCCTGATTTGATTATTGTGGATGGCGGAAAAGGGCAGCTAAATCAGGCGGTGGAGGTGTTAAAAACCTTAGAGTTGGATCATTTGCCTTTGGTGTCCGTGGCCAAAGGAGAAGGGCGAAAGGCGGGGTTAGAAGTGCTTTATACGCCATATAATATGGAAGGTATTGATCTGCCGCCAGATGAAAAGGCACTGCATTTGGTTAACCATATAAGAGATGAGGCACACCGTTTTGCCATTACCGGACACCGGCAGAGGCGACAGAAGGCACAAACTCAGTCTACACTGGAACAGATAGAAGGTATTGGCCCTAAAACTCGGCAGAAGTTGTTGAGCCATTTTGGTGGCCTAGCAGAGGTGAAAAATGCGGCGGTGTCAGAGCTGAAAAAGGTGCCAGGCATCAGTGTTGAAAAGGCGCAGAGGATTTATGATTTTTTTCATGGGGAATAGAACCCGAACCCGTTACTTCACTACGGCATAGGACTTAACCTATTGATTAAATCGTAACCTCTGAAATGAGGGCGGCGGTGCGGAGGAGCTACGATCACTCGTTATTGGTTGAAGAAGCCGTTAGCGAAGTAGGCGGGTCAGCGAGCCAATGTCTGAGCGTAGCGAGTTTTGGCTCTCCCGCATGCAAGCTTTACGGATTCACAGCAAAAAATGCTTGGGGCGTAGATTCGTGCCGCAGCCCTTGGTAGGTTTTGATTTAATCAGCCCTTCCCTAAGGAAGTGCTGATTAAATCGCTTGAGCTTCTGCGGGACTTTAAGGGGGCAGAT
>CAYOOU010000088.1:5263-6774 GCA_964405635.1 uncultured Piscirickettsiaceae bacterium | reverse complement strand
TATTTTACGACATATGGCTTCAAATCTCACAAATAAAAAAGCCACGCTCCCCTAGAGCATGGCTCTTACATTTTAATGCTTAACGATTACTTCCGTCCTAATACCAAAGGCAAGAACAGAGAGTGTCCATTGCGTACGACTCGTACAGGAATCGCACGCCCCTTAGGCGCTTTTTTCAGAATTTGCACCAATTGAGGGATTGACTTCACCGGCATAAAGTTTAAGGTCACTAAAATATCTCCAGACAAAATCCCTGCTTTTTGTGCTGCGCCACCATTGACGACACTGACCACTTCCACGCCAAAAGGTAGATTCAATGCATGTAGCTCTTTTGGTGAAAGCTCTCGTACCATGGCACCAAAGTCACCGGTATTATTATCGGCAGCCCCAGAAGTATTAGCCCCTTCCTCATCAGGAAGCGGTTTAAGTTTTACTGTCAACAATTTTTCGTTGCCCTGACGCAACACTTTCATCTTCAAAGGTTTACCAACCGGAGCAATGCCAACAACGGGTGGCAACTCAGTGGAGCGATGAATGGCATGGCCATTAAATTCCACAATAATGTCTCCAGGTTGCAAACCCGCTTCCTCTGCTGCTGAGCCTTTCGCCACCTCAGAGACAAGAGCACCTTCAGGCTTTTCCATACCAAAGGAGGCTGCCAACTCACTATTCACCTCCTGCACCTGAACACCTAAGAAGCCATGCACCACATGTCCTTTCTCTTTAATCTGCTCCGCCACACTCATGGCAATATCAATAGGGATGGAGAAGGAAAGCCCCATATAGCCGCCTGACTTACTGTAAATCTGTGCGTTGACACCCACTACTTCACCCTTCATATTAAACAGAGGCCCCCCAGAGTTTCCTGGATTAATGGGCACATCGGTTTGAATAAAAGGCACATAAGTATCACTTGGTAACGCACGACCTAAGGCACTCACAATCCCATGCGTGACGGTATAATCCAAACCAAAAGGTTCACCAATAGCCAGTACCCACTGTCCAATTTTCAAATCCTTAGAAGAACCGATTTTGGCATAAGGCAAGCCTTTAACATTAATCTTTAACAGTGCAATATCCGTGCGAGGATCAGAACCCACGACCTTTGCTTTCATCTCTTTACGGTCATACAACTTAACAATGACCTCATCTGCCCCATCGACCACATGGTGGTTGGTTAAAATATAGCCATCAGAACTGATAATAAAACCTGATCCTAGAGAACGCACCACTTCCTCAGGCAACTGTCGAGGCATAGGTTGACCCGGCATGCTACCTGGCGGCATACCAAAGAAGAAACGCAAAATATCATCTGGCATACCATTAAATGCTGGCGGAACCTTGGCCTTAACATGCTTAGTGGTACTGATGTTCACCACCACCTTGGTATTCTCTTGTGCCAATTGCGTAAAATCAGGCAACTGACCGCCACCGCCTAAAAAGCCTGCTTGAACAGATACTGAAGTCGACAGGCCTAACGCCAGTACGCCAGCCATAAATAGTTGTTTTAA
>CAYOOU010000088.1:0-5163 GCA_964405635.1 uncultured Piscirickettsiaceae bacterium | reverse complement strand
GGTAAACAGGGACGATACCATCGTTTTACCCCCCACCAACCCAACAACATAGTCACCATTCCGCCCAAAACGGTAAATAACTCAGAGCCTAACCAACCCTCAAACTGCCAGAAACGCTGTATCCATTGAAAGGACAAAGCCCCCAAAAACAGTCCAAATAAAGGTACGCCATAAGCCATGAGCGAATGCTGGATTAAGTCTGACTCTTTTAACTCTAAAACCACCAAATCCCCTACAGAAACAGTGGATTCAACTGCATTGAGCACTTTTAAAGGTTCTGAACGCTCTTTGGTAAACAACTTGGCTAGGGTAGAGGTGCCACAAGCGGACTGGGCATGACACCCACTGCACCCCCCTCCTTTGCGTTCTGTTTGCACCCACAAATAGGGCGGCTCCACCCGAATAACGGTTGCCATCGCATGATTCAATCCTTCAACCATCTCAACTGCCTCATCTGGTGGAAATATCACCATCTTACCAAAAAGTTGTCCCAAAACCGAATCCGTCTCAGCTTTCTTCAATGGTTTATAATGGTAGATTATCCTTTTTTCAACCAAGACATCCTATATGATGACACCCCACAAAGAGAAACAGTCCACTGATGTACTGATTATTGGCAGCGGTATCGCAGGCCTGACCACAGCCCTAAAGCTCGCAGACCATCGTCAAATTATCGTTCTGGCCAAATCAGAGCTTTGCGAAGGCAGTACCCAATATGCCCAAGGGGGCATCGCCGGTGTGCTCGCCCCCTTTGACTCCATTAAATCCCACATAAAAGATACCCTAGTGGCAGGTGCGGGTCTCTGCGACCCTGAAGCGGTGCGATTGGTGGCAGAGCAGGCCAAGCCTGCTATTGAAGAACTGATTCAACTCGGGGTTCCCTTTAGCCGCTGCCATGGGGAGCAGTGTGAATACCCCTTTCACCTCACTCAAGAAGGTGGGCACAGCCATCGCCGCATTATCCATGCCGCTGACCATACAGGCCGATCCATCATTGACACCCTAACCGAAGCCGCACGCCAACACCCCAATATCCAGATCCTAGAACAACATACCACCATTGACCTGATTTTAGATGCACAAAGAAACTGTATCGGTGCTTACGTTCTGGACAATGCCACCAAGCAGGTCAAAACCCTAGGGGCCGCACACACGGTCTTAGCCACTGGCGGCGCCAGCAAAGCCTACCTCTACACCAGCAATCCCGACACCTCTACTGGAGATGGCATTGCGATGGCTTGGCGAGCTGGCTGCCGCATTGCCAATATGGAGTTTAACCAATTCCATCCCACCTGCCTCTACCACCCCAAAGACCGATCATTTCTGATTAGCGAAGCGGTGCGAGGCGAAGGGGGCATTCTGAATCGGCCCGATGGCACGCCTTTTATGCACCTGTACGATGACCGTAAAGAGCTTGCCCCCAGAGACATTGTTGCCCGTGCTATTGATCATCACATGAAACAGCACGGCTTAGATCATGTGCTGCTGGACATTACCCATAAAGGGGCTGATTTTGTTATCAAACACTTCCCCACCATTTACCAGCGCTGTTTAAAAGTTGGCATTGATATCACCCAACAACCGATCCCTGTGGTGCCTGCTGCCCACTACACCTGCGGCGGCATTGTTACTGACACCCGAGCCCGCACGGATATTCCTAAACTTTATGCCATTGGCGAGACCGCCTACACAGGTCTGCATGGTGCCAACCGCCTTGCCAGCAACTCTCTAGCCGAGGGGCTGGTGTTTGGACGCATTGCTGCAGCCGACATTCTGCAAACCCACCCTACCCCTCCTGCCGAATCCACCCTCCCCCTCTGGGACGACTCTCAAGTGACACAACCCTATGAAAAGGTCACCATTGCCCACGACTGGGACGAGATTCGTCGCGTAATGTGGGACTATGTAGGCATTGTACGGCGAGATAAGCGACTACAACGCGCCCTGCAAAGAATTAAATTAGCCAAAGCTGAGATTAAAGAGTACTACTACCAACATACAGTAGAAAAAGACCTATTGGAACTCCGCAATCTAGTCACGGTCTCCGAACTCATGGTACGCAGTGCAATAAAACGCAAAGAGAGCCGAGGACTGCATTATAATCTCGACCATCCTACCCAATACAAAAAACCCAAACCGACGATTTTAACCCCAAAGAACAGGGAGTAATTATGAATCAAGCATGGCAACAATTTTTACAAGAACAAGGGGCGACCTTAGAAGAGAACGGCGCCGTCAAAAGTTTTGGACATCCAGAACTGGAGCGGTTTCTGGTAAAAAATGGTCCCATTCTCGCAAGCCTTGCCCATCAAGGCCTGCTTAAAGTCAGCGGTGAAGATGCTTTTAACTTCCTCCAAAGCCAGCTTACCAATGACCTTTCAGAAGTCACTGATGAGAAAGCTCAACTCTCTGCTTGGTGTGATCCTCAAGGTCAAGTGCTGGCAATCTTTGTGGTCATTAAACAGGGTGATGACTTCTACCTGATGCTGGACGGTTCCATTAAAGAGACCATTCAAAAACGGCTGCAGATGTTTATTCTGCGTTCAAAAGTCACGCTCACCGATCTTAGTGATGAATGGGCACAAATAGGCTATGCCGGCGAATTTGCCGATTTAGAAATTCAACGGCTACTGCAAAACAAAAATAAAGACCTCTACGAAGTCACCCGTTGCACCCTTGAGACAGAAGATGACATTATCTTGGTCAAACTGCCAGGCCCCTATCATCGCTACCAACTGATGGGCAATATAGAGAGTCTTAAATCCGCCTGGCAAAAACTACGTAACCAGACCGATCCTATCAACAACCACGACTGGAATCTCCTGGACATTGCCGCTGGCATTCCTCAAGTAAACAGTAACAACCAAGGCAAATATATCGCCCAATTTCTTAACTTGGACAAACTGGAAGCCATCAACTTCAAAAAAGGTTGTTTCCCCGGACAAGAGATTATTGCCCGTGTTCACTACCGAGGCAAAGTCACCAAACGAATGTTCCGCCTACACCTTTCCGAGGTGATAGAACTGAACCCGCTCGACATTCTAAAAGTGCAAGATGAATCAGGTAAAACCGTTAAGTTTGAAGTGGTAGTGTCCAATCCAGACATTTTACAAGGCAGTTTATGTCTTGCCGTCAGCACCATTAAACCCCTGCTGGCTGCCCAAGGGCAACTCAAACTCGAAAACGGCAGCATGGTCAACCTAGAACCCCTACCCTACGAAGTGCTAGACGAAACCACCGTGTAAACGACTCAACTCACGCCTGAAAACGCCAAAATCCCCAGTTCTGCCATGCTTTTTCAAGCATTTTAACTTGGCAGGACTGGGGATTTTGGCAATTTCTTGCAACTTTTTGTGGTTTACTTCTTCAAATGATAGGCTGCTTGTAAGGTATTTTCCAAAAGCGTGGCGATGGTCATGGGACCAACGCCTCCAGGCACAGGGGTAATCCAACTGGCTCGTTCTTTAGCGGTTTCAAATTCTACATCGCCCACCAAACGGCCGCAGTCCAAACGGTTAATCCCCACATCAATCACGATGGCACCTGGCTTAATCCACTCTCCAGGAATAAACTCAGGAATACCAACACCCGCTACCACCAAATCAGCGTGGCGTACCTGAGCCTCCAAGTCCTTAGTCGCACTGTGACACACCGTTACCGTCGCACGCACATTCAATAGCTCTAACGCCATGGGCACACCAACAATATTTGAAGCGCCCACGACTACTGCGTCTAAACCTCTCAAAGGAATTTCTGTTTTCTCTAGCATGGTCATGACCCCATGAGGCGTACAAGGCGCCAACACAGGCATCCGTGTGGCTAAGCGTCCTACATTATAGGGGTGGAAGCCATCCACATCTTTTTCTGGCAAAATACGCTCAATAATGGCTTCTGGGTCAATATGCTCTGGCACTGGCAGTTGTACAATAATGCCATGTACCGCTGGATCCGCATTCAACTCATCAATCAGAGCCAACACCTCTTCCTGAGTCGTACTGGCAGGCAATACCTTAGAGACATCATTAAATCCCGCCTTTTCACAAGCGATCTTCTTATTCCTCACATACACCTGAGAAGCAGGATCTTCCCCCACTAAAATCACCGCCAAACCTGGACGAGGCAGGCCTTGAGCCACCTTCTCTTCCACTTCTTGACGAATTTTCTCTCTCAACTCTGCAGCAATTGCCTTACCATCTAAAATTTTCGCAGACATCAAACACTCCTAAATCAATCAAAAAATTTGCACAATATCATACCTGATTTAAACCATTTCCACATAATAGGCTTGCCTCGACACCGATAAAAACCCTCAATTTTTTTAAAAAACCCATTGACAGCCCCCAGTCTCGTCTATACAATACGCACAACTTTTTCGGAGTATAGCGCAGCCTGGTAGCGCACCTGTTTTGGGTACAGGTGGTCGGGGGTTCAAATCCCTCTACTCCGACCATATTCTAGAAGCTGTTTAAGAGTCTTCTTAAACAGCTTCTTTAATTTAAATGCGTGCACCCAGCACAACCGAGCGCCCATAGCTCAACTGGATAGAGCATCGCCCTTCTAAGGCGAGGGTTGCAGGTTCGAATCCTGCTGGGCGTGCCATTTAAAACCCTTTCTACTATGGCGGATGTAGCTCAGTTGGTAGAGCCCAGGATTGTGATTCCTGTTGTCGCGGGTTCGATCCCCGTCATTCGCCCCACCTCCCCCCATAGTAATTTAAACAATCTTAACCTGTTCAGGCTTCACAGGAATCGAATACCGATTGCGTTTTACCACAGGGTCCCTCTTGCCTTCAATTAAAAAAGGTTCTGCTTTTAAAGCAAGCTTCCCTTTTAACTCTCGATTCACCCGGTTTTTACGCTCCCGAATAAACTCTGCTTCCATCCCTCGCTCCAAACGCTTCTGCGTCTGTTCAATATCTCGCATCTCTCCCACCACTTCTTGATACACTTGCAGAAATTCCTTAGCATAGTCTTTATTCGGCTCACCATCTACAGGCGTTAGTATGGGCTCTTCTCCTGCCATTTGTCGCCGCAAAAGCCACAAATAAAACGCTAAATTAATTGGTGTCAACTCCACTGAAGTGTCATCTACTAACAACTGGCTATTCTCAACATCCACCAGAAGTTCCGTTGGCGTCACCACCTTTTGAATCGAATTCACCAA
>CAYOOU010000087.1:0-6776 GCA_964405635.1 uncultured Piscirickettsiaceae bacterium | reverse complement strand
TCCTCTCGTAATATAAACTTTGAGTATCTACCATTTTTCCCCTACAATGGATATAGAATCAGAAATTTTTCTTATTCTCAAACCAAACCCGCATACATAAGGGGCTTCTCCATGGATCTTACAGTATTTACCGATTTTACACTATTTACCCTGATTTTGATTGCCGCCATCTTGGTTATTCTATTCAAATCGGTCAAAATCGTTCCTCAATCTGAACTGATAGTCGTAGAGAGGTTAGGAAAGTATCACCGCACTCTCGATGCAGGTCTCAACTTTATTATTCCGTTTGTTGACCAAATTCGTTCTAGCTTTACCACCCGAGAACAGGTCATTGATATTCCGCCACAACAGGTCTTTACCAGGGATAATGTCTCCATCACCATTAACGGTTTGGTTTTCCTACGCATCAATAATGCCCGCAATGCGACCTATGAGATCCTTGACCTCAAAGAAGCCATTGCACAACTGGCACAAACCACGCTACGAGCTGAGATTGGAAAGATGGATTTGGATGACACCCTTTCCTCTCGCGAACAACTAAATGCAGCGCTACTCCAAGCCTTAGATGCCGCCTCTGCCAACTGGGGAGCCAAGGTGACTCGAGTAGAAATTTCGGATATTTCAGTCCCCGATGAGGTTAAATATGCAATGGAATTGCAACTGCGAGCAGCACGCGAACGACGCGCCACAGAAACCAAAGCCGAAGGGGAAAAGAATGCCACCATCGCCCAAGCTGAAGGGGATCGACAAAAGGCGTTTAAAGAGGCCGAAGCCATTGAGCGCATGGCGGATGCCAAACGCTATGAACAGATTCAAATCTCTGAAGGGCAACAAAAAGCGATGATTATGATTAATGAAGCAATGCAAAACAACCCTCAAGCCGCAGAGTTTCTTTTGGCCAAAGACCGCATTAAAGCTTTTGAGGGCATTGCCGCTAGCGACTCTGCCAACAAGGTTATTCTACCCTATGAAACCAGTGAACTGATTGGCTCACTTTCCGCTCTAAAATCCGTTTTAGACAGTGGCAAATAGGAGAACAAAATGGAAAACAGCCCTGCCATTTTAAACGCCTTTGCCAACTGGCAGATCCTCACCTTGGGCGTGATCCTGATTATGCTAGAGGTAACACTTCTAAACTTTTTTATCCTCCTCTGGTTTGGTATTGCCGCCATAGTGGTGGGGAGTGTAGGCTTTTTTATCCCCTTTGAGCATGGTGAATACCAACTGCTCAGCATTACCATTTTGGGCACCATACTCTTATTGGCTTTTCGTAAAAGGTTTATTGAAGATGAAAAAGCCCCTCATTTAGAACTGGAAACCTTTAAGTCGGGTGAAGTTGGCACGGTAACCCAACAAAAAAATGAACTGGGCGAAACCATTTGGATGATTGAATATCAAGGCAGTTGGTGGCGAATCGCCAACCCCACTGAACACCTAAAAATTGGGCAAACCGTCACAGTTAAAAAAGTTGCCAATAATCAGGTTTGGATTAAAGCTCAAGGCTCAAGCGGGCACTAACAATACTTCCCTAAGCAGGGCTGGGGATTTTGGAGATAAGTTGCGTCGTTACGCAAAAACTTGATCTAAGCCTTCACACAACAGGTGATTAATAAAGTTGTGCACCTCTTGTATCCGAGCGGTTTCATTAGAGGGCACATGAATGACTAAGTCACAAATCTCATCCAACTCTGTTTTAGCCTCCCCTGCCAGAGCTAAGGTCGCACATCCTAAAGCTTTTGCTGAACGCATCGCCTGAATCACATTGACACTTTTACCAGAAGTACTCATACCAATGAGCAGATCCCCTGCCTGAGCCAGCCCCTCTACCTGACGGGCAAAGACGGTTTCAAACGCAAAATCATTGGGGTGAGCCGTTAAAATAGAGGTGTCCGTAGTCAAAGCAACCGATGCCAGCGGACGGCGATCAGCTTTATATCGAACCATCAACTCGGCGGCCATGTGCTGTGCATCGGCTGCACTGCCACCATTACCACACCACAACACTTTCCCCCCGTGCTGCAAACAGTCCACCACCATCTGTGCCGCTTGCTGAATGGCCGTTTGTTGCGTGTTAATCGCTACCATGGCTTGCTGATGGGCTTGCACTGCGCGCTCAATATCCAGTTGCACTTTTAGTTGTTCTGCGCTCATGCCTTTTGCTCCTGTTCAGCTTGCTCTGCCTGCTGAATTCTCTCCACCATGCTAGTGGTCGAGTAGCCATCCCAAAAAGAGAGAATTTCCACTTCTCCGCCATTGTCCCAAACACACTGAGCCCCCGCAATCTCTTCAGGACGATAATCCCCCCCTTTTACCAGCACATCTGGCTTCAACTCACAAATCAAGCGCTCCGGTGTCTCTTCAGGAAAGGGCAACACCCAATCAACACAGCTGAGAGCGGACAATAGCTCCATTCGGCTCTCCAGCGGTACAATGGGACGACTCTCTCCCTTTAACATTTTCACAGACTCATCAGAATTTACTGCCACAATAAGCCGATCCCCTCGCTTTGCGGCTTCATTTAAGTAGCGTACATGGCCGCTGTGTAACAAATCAAAACAGCCATTGGTAAACACTACCCGTTCTCCTTTGCCCTGAGCCAGTTGCACCAGTTGCTTAACCTCTTCTTCACTCATGGCCACATAGCCTTGATGACGGTACGCTGCTTTTAACTGCTCATCTAACTCCGCTTTGCTGACGGTAGAGGTACCCACTTTCCGCACCACAATACTGGCGGCTTCATTGGCCAAATAGACGGCTCTTTTCAGTGGCAGCCCCGCTGCAAATGCGGTAGCCAAAGTCGCCATCACCGTATCCCCCGCACCGGTCACATCAAAAACCTCTTGAGCTTGAGACTTTAATAAATAAGGCTCTGCATCCTTTTGCACCAACGCCATGCCGTGCTCACTACGAGTGACCAAGAACCCTTGCAAATCTAAATCTTCAATTAACTGCTCGGCTCTAGCCAATAAGATTTCGGTGCTGTCACACACCCCTGCAATCCGTTCAAACTCGCCTTGATTTGGCTTAATCAGTGTTGCACCGCGATAACGATCAAAATCATCCCCTTTAGGATCAATCAATACCGGAACCCCTGCTTCCCGTGCAACGCTAATCATCTGCTCTACAAATTGTAAAGCCCCTTTCGCATAGTCAGAAATGACCAACACCTTATAGTCTGCAATTTTCGCTTTAACTAAATCCACCAATCTTTGCGCATCTTCAGCCGGTACAGGGTTTTCAAAATCCATGCGAATCAACTGCTGGTGATGACTGAGCACCCGCAATTTACAAATGGTGCCACAGGCACTTTTCACCCAATCCGTTTGCACACCGGCTTGCTGCAAAATGGCATCCAAGTCTTCGCCATAGTGATCATTCCCAATCACCCCCAGCAGATGCACTTCCCCCCCCAAGGCGGCAATATTCAAGGCCACATTGGCTGCACCCCCTGCACGACGCTCCTCTTCTGCCACCTTGACCACCGGTACTGGCGCTTCGGGCGAAATCCGACTGGCCTGACCGCTCCAGTATTGATCTAACATCACATCTCCCACCACCAACACCTTGGCAGCGCCCAACTTTTCCATATCAAATTGTTGCATTGTTATCACTCAAAACCTTTAAAATAATATCTAATTGTCTAATTTTATCCTATCCCAGAGGAATATCGCAGCCAATGCGCCAAACACTCACACTTTTTATTGCCTCTTTTTTTCTATTAGGTATGCAGCCAGCTAAAGCACAAAATGCGACGGAAGACGTCTTAATGAATCTCGCCATCCATGGTAGCCTCTGGACTTTGGTGGGCTCAACCATCTGGGGAAAAAATCCGTTAACCGAAGGCTTACACCTAAAATCCCAGTGGGGCTGGGGCTATCAACAGGGGGCTGATCACTCCATTCAGCTTTCCCAAACCCAAATCAGCCGCCCTTTTAAAAACACCCTCTACCAAGGCAATCAGTGGAATCTCACCGCCCACTGGGAGTTTGATGCAGGCTACTGGCACTCAACGCAGCGGAACCCTAAAAATGCTGATGGCTATTTTATCGGTATCACCCCAGTATTTAACTACACATGGCGACGCACCAGTATTCAACCCTACTTGGAGTTCGGAGCAGGTGCCAAATACCTCAATAACATTACTATTGAAAACACCTATAAAAGTACCCAGTTTCAATTTGGGGATATTTTTGGCTTTGGCATTGGCAATGCACACTTTCAGATAGGTTACCGCTACCTTCACATCTCCAATGCCAATATCGAGCTGCCCAATCCGGGTACTAACTTCCAAACCGTACACATTCAGTATCTATTCTAGGAGTCCATCAATGCACGACTATCAATCCATAGCCAAACGGGTTTTTGACATTGAAGCCCAAGCTATCTCTTACCTCTGTGAGCAGTTAGATGAGCAGTTTGACCAGAGCGTTGAGGCGATACTTACCACCCAAGGACGGGTGGTAATCTGCGGCATGGGCAAATCGGGATTGATTGGCAAAAAGATTATGGCCACACTCGCCAGTACTGGCACGCCCTGCTTTTTTATGCACCCTGGTGAAGCCTTTCATGGCGACTTAGGCATGGTGACCTCAGATGATGTCTTTATCGCCCTCTCCAACTCTGGCGAAACAGAAGAGGTCATTAAGCTCATTCCTTTTCTAAAAGACAATGGCAACACCATTATCGCCATGACAGGTCGCCCCAACTCCACTCTGGCGAAAAATGCCCATTTTCATCTCAATATTGCCGTGCCGCAAGAAGCATGCCCCCACCAGCTCGCCCCTACCTCTTCAACCACCGCCACCTTAGTCATGGGGGACGCCCTAGCGGTTGCCTTAATGGAAGCCCGTCAATTTCAACCGCAAGATTTTGCCCGTTTCCACCCAGGTGGCAGCCTAGGACGCAAGTTGCTCACCCGCGTTAAGCATGAAATGCGCAGCCAAAAACTCCCCTTTATTGAGGCCTCTGCCCCGATGAAAGAGGTAATTCACACCATGAGTAAAGGGCGACTGGGGCTCTGTATAGTGGACCATGGCCAAGGCATTATCACCGATGGTGACTTGCGTCGTCACATGGAGCAAGATGCGGTGGGCTTAATGAAAAAAACCGCTGGCGATATTATGAACCCTAACCCCACCACCATTGATGAAAATACCAAACTCAGTGAAGCGGAAGCGCTGATGAATGAGAAAAAAATCACCTCTCTCCTAGTCACCAATACAGCGTGTCAAGTGGTCGGTGTGATTCAAATTTACGACTTAAATAAGTAGATGTAGTCAAGTAAACCCTATGAATCGATGGCTCTATCAACTCCTGCTGGCTGTAGTTTTCCCCCTCTTTCTCTACTCAGCGTGGAAGCGATGCCGCAAATCTGCCCAAAGCCTTGAGCCCATTCCCCACTGCTTTAAAAGCCGCTGGGGACTGAACCCTACCCCCTTTAAAAAAGGAGGTATCTGGATTCACGCCGTCTCCGTCGGTGAGACCCGTTCCACATTTCCGCTCCTACAAGCCCTAAAAACACAATACCCCGACCTACCCATTACCCTTACCAGTGGCTCCACACAAGGGGCAATTCAGGCCCGCAGTTTTGCACCAGTTGAAGTGCAACACCAGATGATTCCCTATGACTACCCTTGGGCAGTCAAACGCTTTTTGCAGCAGCTACAACCCAAGCTGGTATTAATTATCGAAACCGAAATCTGGCCCAACCTCTACCAAGCTTGCAATGAACTCAATATCCCACTGATACTAGCCAATGCGCGCCTCAAAGAAAACTCTTTTTATGCCTATCAAAAATGGGGCGGCAGCTTGATTCCTAAGACCCTCAATCAAACCACACTGATTGGCGCACAGTTTCCTATTGATGCCAAAAGGTTTATTGAGTTAGGTACTGCGCCAAGCAAGGTAAAAATATTGGGCAATCTTAAATTTGACATTACACTGCCCGACAATCTTGAAGACGATACAAAAACTTGGCGTGAACAAAATGCCCCCAACCGTTTTATCTGGGTTGCCGCCAGCACTCATTCTGCCACTTCCGCAGAGGAGCAAGATGAGGAGCAACAGCTACTCCAAGCCCATCAACAACTGCTCAAAACCCAGCCTAATGCCTTGCTAATCCTAGTGCCTCGCCATGCAGACCGCTTTAAAGCCGTAGCGCAACACTGCCAACTCAGTGGGCTCAACACCGCCATTCGCTCTCAAAACCAGCCTATCCATCCAGAGACCCAAGTCTATCTGGCAGACACAGTGGGGGAGCTAATGCTCTGGTTTGCTGCCAGTGATGCCGCCTTTATAGGGGGCAGCCTCGTCAACTTTGGTGGACATAATATCCTTGAACCCGCCGCCCTCAATAAACCCATTCTCTCAGGCCCTCACTACCAAAATCTCCAAGCCCTGTATGAAACCTTCATTCAACAAGATGCCCTTCTTATGGTCAACAATGCAGCGGATTTGGCAAAAACGCTCGACCAAATCGCCCAAAACCCTACCTTTGCTCAAACCGCTGCCGAAAAATCCCACCAAACCTTCCAATCCCAAACCGGCACCCTTCCCAAACTGATACAAATCATTGAGCCATACCTGTTAAAATCAGGCACAAAAAAAGCACCTTGTACAAAATCACAAATTGGGTAAAAACCCTTTGCTGATGCGTGCAAGGCGCTCTAAAAATTTATTCAGGACTGGAAGTTTTGAGCAAACGCCCAGTATTTTGAGACCTTTGCACGAATGAGGCGCGAGCTAAAAATGAGATAAAATTTTCCTAATCGAGGCGA
>CAYOOU010000086.1:4944-6806 GCA_964405635.1 uncultured Piscirickettsiaceae bacterium | reverse complement strand
CTGGAAAACAACACATATTTTGGCTTGACCACTTTTAAAAAGTCTAAAGAGCTAGCGGTGCGGCTGCCGTGGTGGCCTGCCACTAAAATATCTGCCTGTAAACGCTTTGGGGACAGGTTTTGCAATAACCACTTTTCGACTTTGATACTGGCATCGCCCATCACCAAAATAGCAAACTTTTGATTGGAAATTCTCACCACACATGAGTGGTCATTGTCACTTTTAAATGGCCAACCTTTAGCGGGCGCAAGCACTTGAAACTGCACACCGTCCCACTGCCACTGTTGACCTGCCAAACAGGGTTGCACCCGATTTTGAGACAGATGAGCCTGCTGAGCCACCATCTGTGGCTGACCTGAGGTGATTTTATCAACAGCCAGCGCTTCCACTAGCTGTTGCGTCCCGCCACTGTGGTCAATATCACTGTGGGAAACTACCAGCTTATCGACCTTTGAGACCCCCTGACTACGAAAATAGGGCAAAATGGCTAAACTGGCACCATTGTATTGTGCATTCCATCTCGGCCCCGTATCCAAAACCACCACATGCTGAGCGGTTTCTATCACCAGAGACTGTCCTTGCCCCACATCTAATAGCGTCACCTTAAAACTGCCATTTTCCAGAGTTGGTTGCCACAGTTTAGGCACAAACCAAATGAGCAAAATACCCAACCCCAGTTTCAGCCTTAGATTGGCTTTTGTCAGCAAACCATAAAACAGCAGCCCATAAATCATCACCACCTGCCAACCGCTGAGCGCCCCTAAATTTAAAGGCGGATGCCATTGCGTCAGCATCTGCAAAAACTGCATCAAAGCTTGCCAAAACCACTCATTGATATTTTGTAAAAGAGAGAAAGGCAAAAGTGCAGTGAGCAATAAAAGTGGTAAACCCACTAAACTAACTGCCGGCACCGCCACTAAATTGGCAAAGAAAGAAACCAGCGGAAATTGATGAAAATAGTACGCCAAGAGCGGCAACAACCCCACGGTTAAAACAAACTGAATCACCAACAGTTTCTGCCAGTTTTTAAGCGGCTTAATTTTAGGGTGAAACAGCACCGCAAAAATCAGTGCCACAGCCACAAAGGAGAGCCAAAAGCCTGGGCTCAAAACGGAAGCGGGGTGCCAAAACAGCACCAACAGTGCTGCTAAGGCCAAGGACGACCAAGGTTGAAAAGGACGACGAATCCACACAAACAACAGCATCGCCACCACCATCAACCAGGCTCTTTGGGTAGGAATGCTAAAACCGGCTAAGATGGCATAACCGGTTGCAAACCCTAAAGCCCCTACCGCCATCCATCGCACTTTTGGGGTGCCATGCAACCATAGCCAAGGCTTGCGAGGAAACAGGCGAATGCCCCACTGCCACAATAGAGCTGCCAGAAAAGCCCCGATTCCCGCTGCGATACCGATATGCAAACCGGAAATCGCCATAAGATGGATGGTGCCTGTCTGTAGAAACAACTGCCACTGATCAGGGGACAAACCAGAACGATCCCCCAATAACAAAGCCAGATAGACACCAAGATTGGGACGGTTGGCAAACTGACTTGTCCAAACTTGCCGCAAATTTTCACGCCATGCCGAGACGGAAAAAGGTGGTGCTTCAGCTAATTTCTGAGCCGCAATCCAGCTGTTTTTTGTGGATTCATCTCTATTTTTAGGGTGCACCACCCATCCTCTTGCCACTACTCCCTGCTGCCACATGGCAGACTCAAAGTCATAACCCCCCGGATTCATCAGTCCATGAATGGGCTTGAGCCGCACCACAAACTGCCATGTCTCACCTGCATGGGGAATTTTCTCTGCTTGATAGTCTGCCAATCGAATCACAGGTTGCTGGGAAAATTGCCATTGGCA
>CAYOOU010000086.1:0-4844 GCA_964405635.1 uncultured Piscirickettsiaceae bacterium | reverse complement strand
AGGCAATTGTGGCTGGAAAAAACTGTGCCAAAATGCCCACTGAAAGCCTATAATAAGCCCCACATAAAAGTGTCCGGTCTTGTAGGGCCACCAGTAGCGTTTAAAGGCAAACAACGCCACTGTCACCCCAGCCATGACTGCCATCACACTCATCTGAGGCAGCTCCGCACGGTGATAGAACAGCAACATGGATGCCAAAACACCCACAACAAAACTTATAAACACAGCCAATTCCTATGCCAAGAAAACTGTTAAAAAAATACTCACCACACCCTGAAAAAATCCGCAATATGAAAGGGTTAGGTTTTTTGGGGAAATGGTTAGGCAACCCTGCTTTGTGGCACCTTCACCGCCACAGTGTGGCACGTGCCTTTATTATTGGCATGTTCTGGATGTCCATTCCCATGCCCTCACAAATGATTGCTGCGGCCATCACTGCCATATTTTTTCGAGCCCATCTTCCAATCAGTGTTGCCCTAGTTTGGATTAGCAATCCCATTACCATGCCGCCCATTTTCTACTTTAACTATTTGGTGGGCACCTGGATTTTAGGCACCCCTGCCCTAGCCGATCTCCATTTTGAGCTAAGCTGGCAGTGGATGATGAGCACTTTGGACCATATCTGGCTGCCGCTCTATTTGGGAAGTGCGGTTGTGGGGTTGGTGCTAGGTGCCATTAGTTATGTCTTTATTCAGTGCTACTGGCGATGGCATGTTTCCCGCCAGTGGCGGCTAAGAAGAGCAACTTAAACGCAGCCCTTTCTTTTCCGGTTCTGGTGGAGATTGATACGCAGCCATTTCTGGGTGTAAGTCAAAAGGGGATTGCAACACCTTTAGCCATTTTTTGAGAGGCGCCACATCCCCTTGCTCTGCCGCAGTAATCACCTCCTGAGCAATGCTGTTCCGTAAGAGAAACTGGGGATTGGCTTGAGCCATCTGCGCCAAATCTGCGCCCTGCTCCAACCTTTTCTGATAGGCAGTTAACCAGGGTTGAATCAATTTAGGTTGAGAGAATAGGCTTTCCAAATCACTACGGTTTACTTCTGAAGGCTCAAGCGCCCAGGCTTGCAGCTTTAACCAAAAGGTCATCCAATCCACCTGACTTTGATCTAACCGTTGCAACAGTTCCGCAATGAACTGCTTATCCTGTTGACAAATTTCATCAACCTCTTCCGCATCTGCACCTTCAACCGTCCACCCCAACTTTCGCCGCATGAGCAGAATAAAATGATGATTATAGGCAGAAACATAAGCTTCAACAGCCTGCTCCTGTGCTTTTTCATTCAACAAAAAAGCAAAGCTCTGTGCCAACACTTGGCAGTTCCACGCCCCGACTTTCGGCTGTTCATTAAAGGCATAGCGCCCCTGATCATCACTGAGATTACAAACAAAATCTAACTGAAAATCGTCCATAAATGCGAAAGGGCCAAAATCAAAAGTCTCCCCTAGAATGGACATATTATCCGTATTCATCACCCCATGATTAAAACCGGCCGCCTGCCACTGAGCAATCATCTCGCCCGTAGCAGCACAAATTGAGCGTAAGACTTCAGCAGCTTGCTCCACCAATGCGTTTGACTGAAGATGCAGAAAGTGATGTTGCACCACATAAGCAAGCAACGCATTAAAAGAGGCCTCTCCCTGGCTAGCTGCCCACTGAAAATGTCCAAACCGGATATGCGTTTTAGCCACCCGAATCAAGGTGGCTCGAGGTTCAACCTGCTCTCGATAAACATTTTCTTTGGAGCGAGCCAAAGCCAAAGCTCGAGTGCTGGGAATCCCTAGTCCTGCCAAGGCTTCTGAAGCCAGTAACTCTCGAATGCTGGAGCGAAGCACGGCTCTGCCATCTCCTTGACGAGAATAAGGCGTTCGGCCAGCACCTTTGAGTGCAGATCCCAAGGCTGTCCCTGATGGTCCACCCACTCTCCCAAAAGCACCCCACGGCCATCCCCCAGTTGTGGATCATAAAACCCAAACTGATGACCGGTATATTTTTGAGCCAGAGGCTCACAGTTGGGTAACCCGGCCTCTCCACAGGCCAGAGCTTTCAGAGCTAAATCATCTAAAGGCAGTCCTTACTGCTGCAATAATGCATCATTGACCAGTAGCAGCTCACCATCAATTAACGGCTCTGGCTGCACTGGGGGATAGAAATCTCTTGGTAGAGATTGGTAGGGTTGATGAAAGTAACCTTGATTACCCATGGCGATGATGTTTTTCCTTGTATTATTTGAGACCTTTACACGAGTATAGACGCGAGCTAAAAATGGGATAAAATTTTCCTAATCAAGGCGAGAAACGTAGGTAATAGCCTACTGCTATTGCCAAGTTTTTCAACGCAGAGTAGGAGAATTTTAGCTATTTTTAGCCGTGGATTTACTTGTGTGAAGGTCTCTCTTCATCCTCTTTTTCATTCATCGCCTCCAGTCGGCTGTGAATACGCTCGTTAATTTCTGCAAGCTTCAACCCTGTCATTAAGCATAAAGCATCTTCAATATGAGACATACTATAAATATGAAAATCCCCATCTTCAACGGCTTGACGCACTGCTTCATTTAACATGAGGTGGCGTACATTTAGTTCAGGAATCAAAACACCTTGCTGACCGGTCAAACCACGAGCCTGACAGATTTTAAAGTAGCCTTCAATCTTTTCAATTACTCCCCCAATGGGCTGAATCTCACCAAACTGGTTCACAGAACCGGTCACGGCGATATCCTGACGCATCGGCACTTCGGCCAGTGCAGAGAGTAGAGCCAACAGCTCAGCAGAAGAGGCACTGTCCCCTTCAATGCCGTCATAGGTCTGCTCCATTACAATGGAAGCGGTAAAACCATAGGCTTTGGTTTTCATATAGCGACCCCGCAGAAAGCCCTCTAAAATGAGTACCCCTTTAGAGTGAATGGGGCCAGCCATCTCAATCTCTCGCTCAATATCCAAAATGCCCTCATCACCCGCAGAAACCTGAGCGGTAATGCGCACGGGTTGACCAAAAGACTGCTTACCAAACGAGATATAAGTGAGACCATTCACCTGCCCGACGCTCGACCCTTCAAGAGAGATGAGTACCTGCTGTTCAATAATACCTTGATGAAAAGCATCCTCCATTAGGCCAGTATGAAATTCCCGCTGTTTTAAAGTGGCATCAACTGTGCTCCGGTTCACCTTATTTTCGCCATTGGCTCGAGCATAAGCAAAAGCCTCAGCCATCAAATCTCGTAAAATGGCTTTATTGGTATAGAGTCTTCCTTCATCTTCTGCTTGATAAGCAGCATACTCGATCAGCCGCTCAAATGCCGATATATCGACCTCCAGTTGCTCTTGATCTTGCCACTGCTCCACCTCTGCTGCCAGTTGCTTGGCTAAGGTCAACTCGTGTTCGGCATTGCGTTTCAGCTCCACCTCAAACTCTACCTGCACTTTAAACAGGCGGCTAAACTCTGAGTCAGCCTCAAGCAGCGCATAAAAATGTACCGCCTGCCCCACCAGCACCAATGTAACTTCTAATGGAAAATCGGGCAGATGATACGGCACCACACTGCTAGAAGAGGGAATATCAAAGGTGAGCTTTTTGGTCATTAAGGCGGCTTTTAGGTGCGGCCAAATCTCAGGGTCTTTTAAGATGGCCTGAATATTCAAAATGAGAAACCCACCATTGGCTTGCTGCAAAAGTCCCGCTTGATGGTTCATTGCCAAGGTTAAGGTATCGGTAGCATTGGCCTGTGCAGAGTTGATGGTGTAGCCAAACAGTTTAGGCAGTGTAGCGTGCTGCTCATAAATCACCGGGGCATGATCCAATCCCCGGTGATCCACCAGTAGATTCACTTCAAATACCGACATTCCCTGCTGCTCTGCTAACAACTCCTCCATGCTATTTTGTGTCGCCTGCACCGTTACCTGATCAGCATTCTGATCCCAAAACAGATGAAGTTTTGCCACGATTGCCTTTTGCAGATCCGCCAAATACTGGCAGATCTGCGCATTCTTGCCAAACTCCATTTTTAAGGCCTCAATCAGCGGTGAGATATGCTCATTGGCCACCTTGGTATTGAGTTTTTTACCGGCATCTAAATATTGATGCTGCAAAAAGGGGAAGTGGGTCAGGCCTTTGCTCAATGCCTCTTCCACCTTGTCCATTGCATCAACATAATACTGCTGTTGCGCCTCATCTAGCTGCTTTAGCTCTGCTGCACTGAGGCGTTTATCCTCCACAATCGCCTTAAGCACAAAATTGTTCTCATTCTGCACAATCTCTATGCCCAACGCATCGGCCAGCTCAAAGGCGGATGCTAAAGCCTCTTCCTGCTTGGCTGCTAGCTCATTCTCTAACTGCTGGCTTCGCAGCTGATAGGCATGACCATCAAATACCACCGGCAGCTGCGTTTTAAGCTGAGTGATCAGATCCTCAATGGCCTGTTTAAAAGCGTGTCCCCAACCAGCGGGAAAATAGAGGTACTGTGTTTTATTCACCTCAGAAAAGTCTGAAGCCAATACCACATCATCTGGCACAGGTCGATTTTTGGCCGCCCGCAACAGCATCGCCTTAGTCATCCCAATGCGTCCAACACCGGACTCACCCATCACAAATATATGATTCTGGTTGCGTTTTAGATGTAAACCAAAGCTGAGCGACTGATAGGCTCGGGGGTGAAAATGCTGCATAAACTCATAGATATCCGCCTTTTTAGAGTAGAAGGATTCAGGAGAAAGATGCGTAAAACGGTAAAGCTGTTCGGAAGTCAGTTTTTTAATCATAGTTCACTTAAAATAAAAAACGGGCCAAACTGCCCGTTTATCTAGGGAAGCGCTGATTAAATCGCTTGAGCTTCTGCGGGACTTTAAGGG
>CAYOOU010000085.1:0-6810 GCA_964405635.1 uncultured Piscirickettsiaceae bacterium | reverse complement strand
GATTTAGTGTTAAAAGGTTTAGTAAAATCTGATTAAAAGATCACTCAACGTCCTTTGCTCGAGTGTGATGAAACTTCATTCTTGTGCAAAGGTCTTTTTAAGCCTTATTTTCTCGTTTTTTGTTTAAGCGTTCTGCTTTAGCTTCGGTCTGCTTTGCTTTTTTATGGTGTTTTGATGTGGTTTGTTTAGGCAACCACACAATCAACTTATCGCCAGGCTGGAGTATCTTATTTCGCTTAATGTGATTCCATTTAGCCAGCTGGGTGCTGGTGGTACCATAGCGTTGGGCCACTGTCCAAAGGCTTTCGCCTTTTTTTAATTTATGGGTGATTTTTTTGCCATAACGCCCCGAGCGAATTTCCAGTTTTTGTCCAACCCGTAGTGGGGTGCGAATGCCAATATTGTTCCAGCGGCAGAGGGTTTTGGTAGAGATATTGTAGTAATTGGCAATGCTCCAGATGGACTCTCCTTGTTTAACTGTATGAAAATATTTTTTGCCGTTGTACTTCTGTTTCATTAGCTTAGGAAGCTTGTCGGCATAGTGCTTGGGGTAGGGAATCAATAGGGTTTTTTCCGCTCTTAAAAGGTTGGAGCGAAGGTGGTTTATTCTTTTGATTTCTCGAATGGAGGTGTGATATTTGTGGGCAATGGTGCTAAGACTTTCCCCAAGGCGGACTTTATGCTTTGCCCACTGAACCTTAAACAGAGATTCATTTTCAGCCAGCTTTTGCTTAAACTGTTTGGCACTTTCTGTTGGTAGCAGAAGGTGGTGCTTACCATTTGGCGGAGTGGTAGGGCGAAGATAGCAGGGGTTTAACCGTTTCATTAGCTTTTCAGAAACGCCTGTGATTTCGCATACCTTTTTAAGGCTCACTTGTTGTTTGAGGGGCACAGCTTCAATAAAGGGCTCATTGGGCACCTCTTCCAAGGCAATTTGGTACTGGTCTCGATGTTTGACTAAGTAGGCAATGGCAAACAACTGTGGCACATAGTGCTGAGTCTCTTCGGGGAGATATTTACGAATCGCCCAGAAATCTACCTTTTTGCCTGGATGGCGTTTACGGTATTTTTTTTGAGCTTTATAGACATTTCCTAACCCTGCATTGTAGGAGGCGAGTGCCAAGAGCCAGTCATTATTGTTGAGTTGATAGAGTTTTTGCAGATAGTTTAAGGCGGCATTGGTGCTATGGATAATGTCCATTCGTCCGTCGTACCACCAGTTTTTGTGCAGGTCGTACATATAGGCGGTGCCGGGGATAAACTGCCAGAGACCAGCGGCACTTTGGTAGGACTTGGCAATGGGAGAGAAGCCACTCTCTACCGCTGGCAATAGCGCTACTTCATAGGGCATTTTGCGTTTTTTGACTTCTTGCAAGATGTGGTAGAGGTAGGGCTTGGCTCTTTTAGATACTCGCGTTAGATAGGGTTTGTTTTTTAGAAAGAACTTTACATAGCCGTCATATTTGCCTTTGTACTGCTCTGCCAACTGAAAGTGGTCGCTAAGCTCTTGCCAAACAGAGGTATACACCAAAGGTGTCTTAATGGTGGGTTGAGTTGGTTTTTCCTCAATGGATTGAGTGCTTTGTGCGATTTGAAGACGGTCTTTTTCACGCTTGATGGGTTTTGATGGAACTTCGGATTGTTCTGATGATTGCTCTGTTTTTGGATTGTCTATTTTTGAAGTAGAGGCTGGTTTTTCTACAGTGGGCTGAGCGGTTGGGTTTTCTGTCTGTACGGGAAGAGATTGACAGCCAGTCAGGGTGGAAAGTAGCAAGGTGGTATAGGTAAGAAGGAGTCGAGGCGTAAAAAGACTCGACCTGTGGGCTTTGGATTGAGAAGTGGCGTGAATTTTAGACAATAAGTAGGGTAAAGCACTCACAGTTTGGTGGGTATCCTTTCAAGTTCCCCGGTGGCATCCAGTTGGTCTTTCCATGCTCGGGTAATGGTAAATAAGTCGGCTTTGTTCAATGCCTCTTTAGGCGGGTTGAAACAGAGCGGCTGCTTATTATATAGGGTCTGTTTTAAAGGTTCCAGGTCAAAACGCAAAAATGGGTTGGTCGCTTTTTCCACAGCTAAGGTTTCGGGCACATTGGGTAAGCGTTGCTGGATACGGGCAATGACCTGTTGTTGTCGTTGGGCAATATCGGCATTGTTGGGCTCGGCAATGGCGGCAAAATTAATATTGGCTAGGGTGTACTCGTGACCGCAGTAAATCAAGGTCTCATCGGGTAGGTTTCGCAAAGTGAGTAGAGCATCGGCCATCTGCTGGGCGGTGCCTTCAAACACTCGACCACAGCCAGCGGTAAATAGGGTGTCACCACAGAATAGAACTGGAGCTTGCCCGCCGCCTTGATAGAAAAAGGCGATATGGTCTAAGGTATGACCTGGGATTTCAATCACCTCAAAAAGCACACCAGCTGCCGCCACCTTATCCCCTTGTTTAACCAGATGGGTGATGGGTAACTCTGGTAAAACTTGTTGGGTTATGCTTGAGGCCACCACTTCGCACTGAGGGAAAGCCTGTTTGAGTGCGGTTATGCCTTGGGTGTGATCCCAGTGGTGGTGGGTAACTAAAATCCCTGCTAAGCTGGCTTGAGTTTGCGTTAAAAAATCCAATACTGGCTGGGCTTCACCAGGGTCCACCACCCAAATGTGATTATCTTTTTGCATGGCCCAGATATAGTTATCTTCAAAGGCCTGAAGTCTTGTTATCTTCAATGCCATTTTCTCCAGTCTGTTAAAAAATTGGCGTATAATTCTATCAAATGTGCCTAAGTTAAGGTTTTTATTTTTATGTCATTAAAGTTCCAACAGTTTTTGCAAAAGTGGTTTCAAGCCTCCTCTGGTGTCTCGCTTTTAATGCAGGAGCAGCAGTTGGTGAAGCGTGCTTTATCAAATCTGTTTGGTTACTATCTGGTGCAGTTAGGGGCAACCTATCCGCCGCCCAATGCTCTGCTAGAAAGCAGCCGTATTAAAAATAAGGTGCTGCTTGATGATGAGCAAAGTGTCTATCCACAACTTTTTTTTATAAAAGGTGACCTAGATTATCTTCCCTTCCAAAAAGAAGGGATAGATGTGGTTTTTATGCCGCATACGCTAGAAACGGTAGAAGATCCCTATCACCTATTGCGGCAGGTCGATCGAATTTTAGTTCCGGAAGGTCATGTGGTGATTACGGGGTTTAACCCCTTAGGGTGTGCCATTTTACGACAGCGACTGTTTGCTGGTAACAGTGCTTTTAAAGAGGCGCATCTAATGAAAATGGATCGAATCATCGATTGGCTCAACCTGTTAGGTTACGACATTGAAGTGGCAGACTATAGCCAAGTCACCTGTTTGGGATTGGGAGAAAAAGGAGAAGAGAGTGCTTCTTTTAAGATGATGGAAAAGCTAGAGTTGGGATTGGGTAAGATAGGCTTGAATTTGGGTAATATCTATTGCGTGGTGGGTCGCAAGCGGATTGACTCCCCTAAACCGGTAGGCTTGAATTGGCGGCTGGTCAACTGGCTACCGGTGAATAAAGGCGTGTCAGTTAGCACCCAGCGTACACAGGAGCAGCATTATGACAAACAGGAGTGATGCCTTGCCTAAAGTAGAAATTTATACTGATGGGGGGTGTCGAGGGAATCCAGGGCCGGGTGGCTGGGGTGCTATTTTAAAATATGGTGATGTGGTGAAGGAATTGAAGGGGGGCGAACCACACACCACCAATAATCAGATGGAACTGATGGCAGCCATTCAAGCTTTTGAAGCATTGAAACGCCCGTGTGAAGTGGATTTGACCACCGATTCTCAATATGTGAAAAACGGCATTACGCAATGGATTCAGAACTGGAAGAAGAAAAACTGGAAGACAGCGGCCAATAAACCAGTCAAAAACAAAGAACTGTGGCAGCGATTAGATGCGGCCATTGCCCCTCATAAAGTGCATTGGCACTGGGTAAAAGGGCACAGTGGCCACCCAGAAAATGAGCGGGTGGATGCGTTGGCCAATGAAGTCATGGATGAAATAGCAGCAAAAGTAAAGTAGAAGTTGAGAAAAGAGAGATGCTGAAAAACTGGACAAAAAAGGCATTGGTGATTAGCTTTGCAAGTTGGTCATTCTCCGCTGAATCGGCTATGCAAGTGGAGAAAGGTGATTTAACTCAAGGTGGCTTTGTGATTTTAAAAACCGAGCCAGGACAGGTGTGGACTTATCATGGTCATAAGTTGAAGGCCGATAATCAGGGACGACTTTTGATTGGTTTTGGTCGAGATGCTAAGTTGAAGCAGACCCTTAAACGCATTGAACGAAATCGGCTGCAGGAGCAGTTTGAACTGAGTTTAAAGCCTCGCCAATACACAGTGCAAAAAATTAATGGTTTGCCCAAAAATAAAGTGACGCCAGACAAGGTGACACAAGGACGAATTTGGCGGGATATTAAGCTTGCTAAGCAAGCAAGACGATTGAAACTTCCTAAGCCCTATTTTGACAGTGGCTTTATCTGGCCCACTTCGGGTACTATCAGCGGCATATACGGTTCACAACGGATTTTAAACGGTCACCCTCGTCGTCCTCATCTGGGGGTGGACATTGCAGCTCCCACTGGGCAAGTAGTGGTGGCACCAGCAGATGGTAAAATCACCCTAGCCAAAAAAATGGAACTGAGCGGCAATACCTTGATGGTCGATCACGGATGGGGGCTGCGTTCTACGGTGATGCACCTCAATAAAATCTATGTACACAAAGGAGAAGAGGTAAAAAAAGGGCAGCCGATAGGGGAAGTGGGGAAGACTGGTCGAGCTACAGGGCCGCATTTGCACTGGGGGATGAGCTGGTTTAATACCCGTCTGGATCCAACACTTTCCATTCTGCCAAACCCAACACTGAAACTAGGGGATAAGGTCACATCTCCTGCTTTGCAAAAGGTAAGGCTTGCAGGTGGGGACTAAGGGTGTTTTGAAAATCCTTTGAAAGTCTATGCCAGTCTAAAAGATCCACTCGAAAGGGAAGGTCGGAATACTCAAAAGCATCTTTTAGTGCATAGTAGGTTTCTAAAGGTAGTTTTTCAGAGTCTTTAATTAACAGATCTAAATCAGAAGTATCGAACGCTGTGTTATTGGAACGGGAGCCAAAAATATAAATGGGGGGTAAATCTGTATCAGAAAAGATTTCGTGGAAAACTTTCCAAACATTTGCCAACTCTTCATAGGAGAGTTGGACAGTGGCCTGTTTACTCATTGTGGATTCTTTGAGATAAGTTTAACAGTAGCTTTTGGGCTTCAGGGAGAAAACTTTGAGCGACTTCAAAAACTTCGTTTGCCGTTTTTAGATCATAGGTATGGGAAGTTTCATTGCGTGCGCGATGAAACTGCATCCACAAGGGAACCGTGTCAATCAGTTTATATTCTGCAGCAAGCCGAAACAGCTCTTGACGAGATAGACCTTCTACAGCGGTTTTCCCAAGGTTTTCGGTCAACCATCGTTTCATAAATTTCCAACAAACTTCGTAAGTAAATTCAAAATTTTGAATAACACCTGCTTGAAGCGTTTGTTTTAAATCCTCAGGTGCAGTATGCGCATATTGATGAAACACTTTAAGGCTTTGTGAAAGAGAGAGGGTCGTTTTTTCAAGAGCGGATAGATCTAACATATCGTTCTCCTACCATGACACGGTTTTGCCGCTGGTTTCATTCATCTTTTGCAAATAGGTTTGATGCGCGGCCAGCTCTTCTGGGGTTGGTTGAATCACGAGCAAAGGCTCATTCACACTGCGTTTGCGCCGCATTTGAGCTTGAGCGGTGGTCTCAGAGCCTTCAGCAGGGGTAAATAGGGCAGTTTGTCCCCCCGTCATAGCGAGGTAAACATCCGCTAGAATCTCAGAATCCAGCAGTGCCCCATGGAGCTCACGATTGCTGTTATTGACGCCTAAACGACGACAGAGTGCATCCAAGGTATTGCGTTGTCCTGGATAGGCTTTTTGTGCCAGTTTAAGGGTGTCGGTAATGGTGCAATGATCTTCCAGTTTGCCCCATCGGTTGTTATGCAGTAGGGAGAGCTCATGGTTGATAAAGCCCACATCAAATGGGGCGTTATGAATTAGCAGTTCGGCACCGCTGACAAAGTCCATAAATTCTTCAACAATTTCTGCAAAGGTAGGTTTATCAGCCAAAAACTCTTCCGTGATACCGTGTACCTGTACCACCTCTTCAGGCACATCTCGCTGAGGGTTAATATACTGATGATAATGTTCACCGGTAATCTTGCGTTTTATGACCTCTACCGCTCCAATTTCCAAGATGCGGTGACCTTCATGGGGGTGGAGACCGGTGGTTTCAGTATCAAGCACAATTTGACGCATTTTAATGGCTCTATTCCTTTACAATATTGCCATCATTTTAACAAAATAGGATAAAAGCAATGAGAATTAAAAATGGAAGTCATGTCACCTTTCACTATGAGCTAAGAGATGAAGAGGGCAATGTCCTAGACTCTACCTTTGGTGGGGAGCCTGTTGATTATATTCATGGTGATGGGCAGATTATTGAAGGCTTGGAAGAGCTCATGGAAGGGGAAGAGCCTGGATTTGAAGCTAAGGCAGTCATTCCACCCGAAAAAGCCTATGGTGTTTCTCGTGAGGATTTAGTGGTCTATGCGGGGCCAGAAAACTTTGATGATAATGTCGAAATTAAAATCGGTGAAACAGTGGAAACCGAAGATCCAGACGGAGAGACGGTGATTTTCCGCATTATTGAGATTGATGAAGACAAGGTTTACCTAGACGGCAACCACCCCCTAGCAGATAAAACCTTACACTATAAGGTTGAAGT
>CAYOOU010000084.1:4332-6829 GCA_964405635.1 uncultured Piscirickettsiaceae bacterium | reverse complement strand
GATTAAATCAGCACTTCCTCAGTTAAAATCTGCTTCCTTTAATCCTGCTTGCAAAAAGTCTGCTTTGGCGGTTTTTTGCATTGCCCAAGGACCACAAATATAGACTTTTTTGCCACTTAAATCTGGGAAATCTTGCAAGACGGCCTGATGCACCAACCCTTGCCGATAGCTGGGCTTTTCTTCAGCAGAGAGGATGGGGTGATAGGTAAGATTTGGGTGTTGTGCGGCTAGCGGCTCTATCCAGTTGTTTAAGTACAGTTCATCAGCGGTTTTGGCACCCCAATAAAAGTCAATAGGGTGTTGGAAGCCTTGGTTTAATAGCTGTTCCAGCAGAGCTTTCATAGGAGAAAATCCGGTGCCTCCTGCTACTAAAATCACGGGTTGGTTTAAAGTTTCATCTAAACGAAACTGCTGAAATGGGCCATGAATCCAAACAGTATCATTGGGTTGTAAATGGGATACTTGGTCCATCCACGCTTTATCGGCATCTTCACTTTGATTCAGGCGAATATGTAGTTCTAGAGGCTGTTTATCGGTTGTTTGATGGGGGGCATTGGCAATCGAAAGTGGTTTAAAACGGTGAAAATCCTTTGCCATGGCTTCATCGCCCTGCTCAAAGCCCAGCGTTAAATAGTCCCCTGCTTGAAAGGGAAATGCCGACTCAGGCTGTAAGCTGAGTTGAATAATTTCAGGGGTGAGAGAGGTTTTGTCTAATACTTCGGCTGGAATCATTGTTAGCTGCTATTTAAGGTATATTAAAGGTTGAATTCTGTCCATACAGGCGCATGGTCGGAGGGTTTTTCCATGCCTCGGATGTCATAGCTGATGCCGCTGTCCACCACTTTTTCATTGAGTGGAGCGGTGGCAAGGAGGGTGTCGATTCTTAGGCCGCGCTTGGGCTCTCTATCAAACCCTCGGGAGCGGTAGTCGAACCAGCTAAAGCAGTCATCAGCATCAGGGTGTACGGTGCGGAAGGTATCCACCAGTCCCCAATCGAGTAGCCGTTGCCACCACTCTCGTTCTTCAGGCAGAAAGCTGGTTTTTCCACTCGAAAGCCAGCGTTTACGGTTTTGCTCACCAATGCCGATATCTTTGTCTTCGGGTGAGATATTAAAATCGCCCATTACAATCAAGTTTTGATTAGGGTCACACTCCGTTTTTAGGTAGTGCATCAGGTCTTCATAAAACTTCTTTTTGGCGGGGAATTTTACAGGATGCTCACGGTTTTCTCCTTGAGGAAAGTAGCCGTTAATGACCCGCAAGTTTTCGCCTGAGGTGGTTTCAAAGTCGCAAATGGTGATGCGTTTTTGTGCATCTGGATCGGTTTCATGCGGCCAACCTTTGAGACCTTGCAGTAGTTTCATCTCTTCGGTATAGAGGGTGGCCACGCCATAGTGGGTTTTTTGTCCAGCAAAGGCTGCATCGTAGCCCATTTCTTTTAAAGGTTCCACGGGGAACTCATGATCCTGCACTTTAGTCTCTTGCAAACCAATAATGGCAGGGTGCAGTTGATCGGTAAGGGCTTGGAGTTGATGCTGTCGTAAACGAACACTATTGACATTAAAAGAGACGATTTTCATAGGCGATAAAAGTTTAATTAAAAGGGCATTATACCGTATCATACGACCGAACAGCGTAGCAAAAAGGAAACGAATATGAACCATGTTTACCGCTTAACCATCTCCTGTCCTGATCGGGTAGGGATTGTGGCTGAAGTTGCAACCTTGATTGCTCAGTTGGGGGGCACCATTGTTGAAGCGAATCATCATACCGATTCGGTCAATAAATGGTTTTTTATGCGACATGAGATTTTAGCCAGCTCCCTGCAAGGGGGGATTGAGGCATTTAAAGCCGCATTTGCTCCAATAGCTGAGCGGTTTGAGATGAAGTGGCAGATCAGCGATTCGGCTAAACCGAAGAAAATTGCTTTGTTTGCTTCAAAAGAGTCGCACTGTTTGGCGGATCTACTCTATCGCTGGCATGAAAAAGATCTGCCAGGCGAGATTGTCTGTGTGATTGCGAATCATCCGGACTTAGAAGAGATGGCAAACTGGTATAAGGTGCCTTTTCACCATGTGCCGGTCACGCCGGAGAATAAGCCTGAAGCCTTTGCAGAAGCTGAAAGCTTGGTGCAGCAGTATGAAGCAGATGTAATTGTTCTAGCGCGTTATATGCAGATTTTGCCACCACAGATGTGTGCGGATTTTGCGGGTCGGGTGATTAATATCCACCACAGCTTTTTGCCTTCTTTTGTTGGCGCAAAGCCGTATCACCAGGCTTATGAACGAGGGGTGAAACTCATCGGTGCCACCTGTCACTATGTCACAGAGGTGTTAGATGGGGGGCCGATTATTGAGCAGGATGTGATTCGAGTCTCACACGCCCATACGGTAGAGGATTTGAAGCGATTGGGACGAGATGTTGAAAAAACCGTTTTATCTCGAGGGTTGCGCCATCACCTTGAAGATAGGGTGTTGATTCACGGAAATAAAACGGT
>CAYOOU010000084.1:0-4232 GCA_964405635.1 uncultured Piscirickettsiaceae bacterium | reverse complement strand
TTTTGAGACTCTTTAGCATTGCGTATTGCTTCTTGAGCAGCTTGGGATTTTTGCTCTAATTCAACCCGCATTTTTTCATTGATGCGATTCAGATCTTCAAATAGTGCATCTGATTCTTGTTCCACACATTGGAAGTTTTTCAGTAGAAGACCGTGATCCTTCAGCATGGCAGGTAGGCCGCCTTCAATAATTCTTACTGTATCTAAGGCACACTCATGCAACTTGGTATGATGGGGTTCTAATTCTGCCATTTCTGGATAAGTTTTACGCAAATAGTCTGCCTGATCAGAGTAATACCATTTTCCGAAAGCACAGTTCATGTGATCCGCAAGGGGGTAAGAAACTTTTATCTCATTCGCATTTGCATAGGCTTTACGCTTAAAGATAATGTGATTGACCTTATTGATCGCAATAAATAGGGTCGTGGCAATCGCATCGGCATATTCCCGTGTAATAATGGCATTTTGATCCACTACAAACATTTTCTTTTCAAACTCGTTTAGGAAGGTCTGTACAGACTGTCCCACTTCGCTGACCCGATTAAGATTTTTAAAAGAATCTTGCGCATTGATTTGTAAGGCACTAATAGACTCATTGACTTCATTCGCCGCTTGTTGCGTTTTATTTGCCAAAGAACGAACTTCATCTGCCACCACTGCAAAACCTCGGCCATACTCCCCAGCGCGTGCTGCTTCAATGGCAGCATTGAGCGAGAGCAGATTAGTCTGTTCAGCGATCTCTTTAATCAGGTTGATAATGGCATTGATGTCTTTGGTTTTTTCTTCCAGTTCCACCGCCAGCTTATTAGAGATCTCAATATTGCGAGCCAGCTCATTGGCTTGTCCCACCAGTTGTTTAAGTTGATGCATACTTTCACCGGCAACTTTTGCCGCATCATCACTGATGGTTTTAATGGTATCGGCATGGTGTCCTGCATCGGTCACATCTTTTTGGATAATTTGCAGTTCATCTATCCCTGTACCCGCAACATGCTGTAGGTCGGCCATTACTTTATTACGCAGGCTTAGCTCATAGTTTTGCTTCATTTCAGCTAGAGGCACAGTGAGCTTTTCAATAACGCAGTGATAGAAGCCTTCAAACCCTTCAGTGACAAAGGTTCGGTGGAATTGACCTTTTGAAGCTTTTTCAATAGGTGCTAATAGTTCTCGTAGAAAGACTTCGGTGATATCTGCATTGTAGTTGATTGTCTGTGCTAGTTCATCGAGTACACCCTTCTCTTTTACCTGTAGAATGCGACCATTTAACTCACCATGAGAGTATTCTTTTAATAGAGAGATGATGTTTTTAAGAAAAGTTTCCGTTTTATTAATACTAATCCACACCCAAGCCATAATGCCAGCAACAAAAAGATCGATAAGGTTGATCCAATCAAGGCCATTTACAGCAAGATCTTTTATAATAACTACTGATATTAATAGGCCGGCTAGAATAATGCCCACTCGAGTTTTATCAAATGACGACCACTCAGAGGGAGAAAATAAATTCTTCATAGCTCATTCCTTTCTCTTTTAAAAATGTTTCTAAAGCTCTAACGCCGGCATCAACTCCACCTGTGGCTTCTGCTTGTAGCAGGGCTTGATAGATGGGTTCTACCACGGCCAGTTTTTGACGGTTGGGTGGTCGGCGATCAGAATGGTAACCAATAATGCTACCATCAGTGGTACTAAAAGTTGGGGTCACATGGGCGTAAACCCAGTAATAGCCGCCATCCTTAGAGCGGTTTTTAACAAAGCCCCAAAACTCATTGCCTGACTTGAGTGTGTCCCATAGAAGCTTAAAAACCGTTTTCGGCATATCGGGATGTCGAACTATATTATGGGGTTTGCCGAGCAACTCTTCTTCGGTATAGCCGCTGATTTTGACAAAAGCAGGATTCGCATAGGTAATGGTGCCTCTTAAGTCTGTTTTGGAGACCAGAAACACCCCTTGAGGAAGTTGATGTTCTATCATAATTTATCCCTTTTTATCTCGTTCCCAGGCTTATGCGAGGGAATGCTTAAGTTAAAAAGTTGAAAGCACTAATTATGCCAATCTGTGGATAAGTTTTTTCCATTGTTGTTCTAACTGTTTTCGTGGCAGGGTAAAGCTTGTCCATGAATGTTGCTGACACACCTTCTGACAAAAACTTTCAGGCATTTGTTGCAGAACTCGAGGGTGAGCAAGCGCCCACAGTTTGAGTTGCCAAGAGACGGCCTCGAAAGGTTGACCTTGAAGATAGCCATAAGGAAAAGCGGCACTGGGGTAATTTAGACCTTGAGCAATTTGGCTAACAAGCGAGGCCGACAACTGTGCAAAAGGGGGTTCGCTGAGCAAATGGGCAAACTGGGGGCGGTAGAGGGCTTTCTGTTGTTCGGTTAGTTGTTGGGCATCCGCAGTGATGGGGCAAATCATGCTCAAAGCGTGGCTGGCACTGGCATGGTCTTTTTTAAGGCCTAAATAAAGGGGACTAAAGCTCTGCTTTAGCCAAAACTTGACCAGCTCTGCTGTGGCGCCAAAGCTGGTCGTCACCGCTTGTAGATTCTCTTTTTTCGCCTGCTGTAAACAGCTTTGCACTAAAGCTGTGCCTAAGCCTTGCTGTTGATGCTCTGCCGCCACAGCCAATCGCACAATCCGCCAGCTTTTGAGTTGTAGCCACTGCGGGTTATGGCTTTGTTGAAATAATTGTTGGGGAATCAGGTGACCTTGAAAGCGTTGATTGGGTTTGGGGGATGGTAAGTCACCCTCTTCTAGTGCCAGAAGAACGCCTAGGACTTGTTCTTGCTGGTGAGCAATCCATAGTTTAAGGTGTGGAGTTTCTAGCAGTTGCAGTAGGTCATTGGGTTGTGTCTGATAGTGTGCACTGGCCAAAAGCTCAAAAACCGCTTGTAGGGTATTGGGCTGTTGCCAAAGGGCTTGTGGGTCAAGTTGTTCAAGGGTAAAGTTTGTAACGGGTTGGACTTCTGTTGGCTGGTTGAGTGGCGTCTGTGCAGGTGTGAGCAGCAGATGGTTGAGCCAAGCCTCTAAGGGATCATGTTCTGCCCAACGGATGGGTTGAATCATCTCAAGGTGTCGCCATTGATAGGGCTGCAATAACTGGGCAAAGCGCAGGCCAAAGCCGCGTCCAGAACCTTCATAGCCATGCAAGGTGGTGGAAAACACCAATCGAGCAAAACGAGACAAAAACTCCTGCAAGACTGGCAGTGGCAGGCTGGCAGCTTCGTCCACCAGCAGTAAGTCTAGTTTGGGTGATTGTGTCAGCAATGCATCGGGTGCATAAAATTGCAGGGTGATCGTTTGCCCTTGTGCGTCTTGAATTTGCAGATGGTTTTTGTCTTGAATCAGGGTGTTGAGCACAAAATACTTAGGCAGGACTGGGGATTTTGGCAAATTTTGTGGCATTTTTTCGGGGGTTTGTGACCAGAGCTTTAAAAAATGGGCACAAAATTTCAATACGCCTTGCACTTGCTCTTTACGGCTGGCGGTGAGGCCAATATCTGTTTTGCCATGCAAAAAGCAGAGGGCAGCGGCCATCCCCAGTGCGGCACTTTTGCCTCGTCCACGGTCGGCAGTGAGCACCAGAGGACGGTGGCGATGGCCAAAGGCCACCCGGTGTACGGCAGCCATCACTTGCTGTTGTGGCAGTGTCGGGGCAAGAGGACTGTCGGGGCTAGCAAGCGGCGGGCTGGAAGCGCTAGCAGGGGAAGTAACAGGGATGAGGGGCTGAGACTGCTCAGACGGTTTTAGCCAAAGTGTTTGCGTTTTAAAAGCATCCAAGCTGCCCTGCAGATGGTGATAAAACCCAGGGTGGCAATCTTTCAGTTGATGGGGAAAGCTAATCAGCCTTTTGCTAGTAGGGTTGGGGTGTGGCTGTTCGGGCAGACCAATAAAGCAGAGGCCGCCAGGGGTGAGCAGGCCTGCGACAATGCCCAAAGCATTGAGGTCAATCCCCGCAGGGCTTTGCAGGCTAAAAAAAGCGTGAGCGGCTTCTTGCCCCAGCAGGTGTCGACATGCTTGGGGGGGCAGACGAGTAATGGGGTCAAGTGCTGAAGGCGCATTGAGAGTAGGGGTGGTTTGGTCAATTTGTAGGCAGGGCAATTTTTGGTTCGGCTGGGTTGAGTGTTTGATCCATTGCTGCCAAATTTGGTATTGCCAATCCCACTCACCTTGCAGAATGACCAAGCCACGGTGTCCTCGGGTTTTCTGTTGTTGGCTAAATTGAATGAGTGCACGCA
>CAYOOU010000083.1:0-6904 GCA_964405635.1 uncultured Piscirickettsiaceae bacterium | reverse complement strand
CCTGACTAAATTTGTGTAACTACTCAGATTGCCCCTGAAATTCGTCAATTCAAGGCGGAAAATGTGAGTTTACAACGGGTAAATGACCATTTTCCAACGCAGAAGTGGCGGATTTCAGGGGTGAGCTGAGTAGTTACCTAAATTTTAATGTTCGATTGCCATTCTATAGAACAATAAAGCTGAAAGTAGCGTAAGCGGAGTAAAAATAATCATCTCCTCCGTACTCAGCGATACGATATTCCCAACTGTATTTAGCAAAAAAACGACCACCAAAAACCACAGTATTGCATTGATAATTTTTCTATTTAAATAAGGTTTTAAATAGCCCGCTTTCACGCCAATCGCAAACATAATGCCTAGATTAATCATCACTGAAACCGTCTCAAAAACATACATCTGAGAGGCATTTTCTAATCGGCCGCCCCACACCATGTCAAAAGGGATTTGTCCCATCAAAACCAGTCCATGAAAAGCTAATACGCAGAACAGCAGTATAAGCATAATATTGGCTGCCATTTTCAAGCTTAATTTTCTAATTATTTTCATGGACAACCCCTTTTTGACCTATACAAAGCGTACTCAAGCCTATTCTGTTAAAAGGTTAAGTAAAACTTCTCCTGTTAGCTTTTCCAGTTTTTCTGCTTCATCAGACTTTAACACCTGTTGTTGCAGGGCTTTTTTCTGTTCTTGCAACTGCAAAATTTTTTCTTCAATGGAGTTGGCAACAATCAGTTTATACACAAACACCTCCTTATCTTGACCGATTCGATAAGCACGGTCAGTGGCTTGCTCTTCAACCGCAGGGTTCCACCATGGATCATAATGTATGACGGTATCTGCTTCGGTTAAATTTAGACCGACACCTCCGGCTTTTAGACTGATCAAGAAAACATCGACTTCTCCATTTTTAAAACGGTTAATGACCTCTTCTCGATTACGGGTTTGCCCTGTCAGCTTGCTATAGCGAATTTTATGCTGTTCAAATGTCTCGCCAATAATTTTTAACATACTGGTAAATTGGGAGAATAGGATAATTTTATGCCCTGCCTCTATCAACTCTGGCACCAACTCCATGAGCAGTTCCATTTTGGCAGAGGTTTTGACTTTCTTCGCTGCATCCAGCTTAACCAACCTTGGATCACAGCAAACTTGTCTCAGTTTTAGCAGTGCATCTAGGATCATAATTTGGGATTGATTCAACCCCTTTTTGGCCACCGCTTCACGCACTTTTTTCTCCATCGTCAGCCGAACCCCTTCATAGAGTTTCGCCTGTGCGGACTCAAATTCGGTCACTTTGATAATTTCATTTTTATCTGGCAGTTCAGTGACCACCTCCGATTTGGTACGCCGCAAGATAAAGGGTGCAATGCGTTGATGAAGGTGGGCCTGCACGCTCAAATCCTGCTGCTTCTCAATGGGCGTTTGATACCGCTTTTTAAATTGCGGCAGGTTGCCTAAAAAGCCTGGCATGAGAAAATTAAACAACGACCAAAGCTCGCCTAAGTGGTTTTCAATCGGTGTGCCAGACAAACAGAGTCGGTGCTCACTCTGTAAACCTTGCAAAGCTTGATAAAGTTTGGTTTTAGGGTTTTTGATCTTTTGCGCTTCATCCAAAATCAGCACATGGAAAGGTTGCTTTTCCAGTATCTCTTTGTCCTTAACCACCAATGGATAACTGGTTAAGACCACATCCACTTTTGGAATCTGTTCAAAGTTTTTCGCCCGATCGCTTCCATGTAACACCAACAATTCTAAATCAGGCGCAAATTTGTTCGCCTCACTTCGCCAGTTGCCAATCAAAGAGGTCGGTACCACAATCAAAGCAGGGCTTTTTAAGCGTTTTTGCTGTTTGAGGTGCAATAACCAACACAGCGTTTGCAGTGTTTTACCCAGCCCCATATCATCGGCTAAAATCCCATTAAATTGGTGTTCATAAAGGAAATTCAGCCAATTTAAGCCGTGTTGTTGATAGTCTCTTAGGTTGGCTTTAAACGATTTGGGGGGCTTCACCGCTTCAATGCCTTTAAAGTCTTTAAGCTTTTTCGCCAACTTTAACAGTGCCTTGCTGCCCTTCCACTGTATCGTTTGATTATCAAGCCCTGCCACCAAGTGGGCTTCAAAGGGCTCAACTCGAATCGGCTTGTCGGAGGCTTCTCGCATCCCCAACTGCAGCAAGGTCTCTAAAATCGGTTGCACCTGTTCCCGTTCAAAGGCAATCACCGATTTATTTGTTGGATCGGGCACAAAGATTTTTTCGGGCAAGTCGGTCGGATCATACTGCTCAATAATTTGGGTCAACATCTCCATCGCCGGCAAACTTTTACCGCCTCGTTTGGCTTTAAAGTCAATCACGGTGCCTTGGTTGACCGATCTGGCTTCCAGCTCGATTTTGTCCACCGCCACCGGCTTGGGTCGCTCCGCCTCAGTGAGCAGAACAATCCACCCCTGTGCTTGAAGTTTGGGCAATTCATCATAGATAAACTGATACCACTGTGCTGGATTGGGTTTAGGAATATTCGGCAACCCCCAAATTTGGCGTTCGGAGTGCATAGAGAGGCGTTTTAAATAGCTGGGCAGCTGTGCCACCAGCTCTGCCTCTTTCTCAGTATTTGTCTCAACCAAAAAGCGATTGCCTTCACCGTCCACACCTCTAAAAGGCACATCATATCCGCCCTGAATAATCCATTTGTCATACTGAAAGCCTAAGTGAAACTGAAAACTTTTATGATTAAACTGCTCCAGCACCACAACGGGATCAGGTGCAATTTTTTCTATTTCGATCTCTTTGATCTTAGGCAATGCAATAAATGGCGTTTGCGGCAAAAGCTGTTGTGCCTCTTTTAAGGCCTGATAAAACTCCCCCAGCACTTCTGGGTGATTGCTTTTAAACCGTATGGCTTCAGAGAAGATCGGAGCAATCACAGGCAATGCCGCAGGGGCAACACTATTGGCATTAATATCAATCATTAAGGCGGGTTGTGTCAGCAGCAAAAGTGTGCCTTCGGGTACGCGACAGAAAAAGGGAGATTCCGCTTCCAAATTGACTTCCAAGGGCATTAAAACCGGTTCATCAACCCACTGTGCAGGGGTAGTATGCTCATGAATGTAGAAGCGGTTAAAATCCATTAAATTCTTGATCGCAAGATACTGTTGCTGTGCGGTCAATAAATCTGGGTAGCCTCTTGAGTCTAACAGTGCCATATTTTCAGCAAAAAATCGGGTTTGAGGTAACCCTTCCGTTTGGCTATAGGCATGCTTCTCAAACAGATAATAGGGAATAACCTTAGGCTTTCGTTCACGCCCCCCTCGTGTGGCACCTCGTTCAATCACGGTAAAATCATAATCCCGAATTTTGTGGACAATGCCATGCTCATCATAGAGAACCTTATCCGGCGAAAAGACAAACAAATGGTCATAGTGTGGCGCAATTTCGGTATAAACCTCTGGCAGATGGCGATAGACATTATCCAATGCATAATATAAGTAATCCGCATCCACCCTTTCATCAGAACGATTCTGATCAGGTTTAAACACCGTCAAGCAAGCCGAAACCACATGCTTACACTTTTCGCCAACGGGACAGCTACAATGTCCAGTAATCTGACTGATTTGTTGATTATCCACATAAATCATCAGAAACTGTTGGTATTCATTCCCTCTTGAACCATAGGTATATGCCTCCACCAAAGCCCCCTCCTCCTCTAAAGGCAATACCTTGGTGATTTCTGTCGCTTTATCTATATAAAGCTGTTTGCCGCGTTCAAAATAGGTCGCATTAAAAAACTTTTTCAGTTCAGATTCTGAAACCTTGGGAAGAAAATCTGTATTCATTCTCAGTCCTTACAAATATCGTTCAAGTTGCCGCCGCTCTCGCTTAGTTGGACGACCTTTGCCTTTTTCTCTGAAGCCTGCCAATGCCATTTCTGGGGTGGGTTTGCGTTGATTCAGTACTTCATCTTCTAGACGATAAAGGCTCGTTGCCATTTCTGCATTGCCTCGTTTATCTGAAAGCGCCAGCACCGTAATTTTGACCCGGCGGTGGGGCTGGGTAATCTCTAACAGATCCCCTACCTTGACCGTTTTAGAAGGTTTAGGCTTCTGTCTATTCAAGCTGACCTTTCCCCCTTTAACCGCCTCGGTCGCGACCCCTCGGGTCTTAAAAAACCGTGCTGCCCATAGCCATTTATCCAGTCTAACCGTCTCCATTACTCGCCCATCTCTGCCAACCAATCGCGGGGTTTAAGATAGTCATACAACTGTGCTTCTTCTGTGCCAGGCTCAGGCTGGTAGTTATATTTCCAAGTACAAATCGGCGGCATGGACATTAAAATTGACTCGGTACGGCCACCTGTTTGCAAACCAAAAATGGTGCCACGGTCAAAGGCCAAATTAAACTCCGCATAACGACCACGACGATAGAGTTGAAACTCCCGTTGCCGCTCACCATAATCAACATCCTTATGACGAGCAACAATGGGACGGTAGGCTTGAATATAGTGGTCACCAACTGATTGCATAAACGCAAAACAACGATCAAAGTCCCAACCGTGTGTCTGTTCATTCAAATCATCAAAAAACAGTCCGCCCACACCTCGGGTCTCTTGACGGTGTTTTAAATAAAAGTATTCATCACACCACTTTTTGTATTTGGGATAAATGTCTTCACCAAAAGGCGCACAAGCGGCTTTCGCTTCTAGGTGCCAAAACTGCACATCACTCTCAAAGGGATAATAGGGCGTTAAATCAAACCCTCCCCCAAACCACCAAACGGGGGCTTCCCCCTCTTTTTCAGCAATAAACAGTCGTACATTGGCGTGAGAAGTGGGCACATAAGGGTTGCGGGGGTGGATGACCAAAGAGACACCCAACGCTTGGAAAGAACGACCTGCCAACTCTGGACGGTGTGCAGTGGCCGAAGCGGGTAGGGTTTTGCCGCGTACATGAGAGAAATTAACGCCCCCTTTTTCAATCACTTCCCCTCCTTCTAATACTCGGCTAATGCCACTACCCGTCAGTCCCATCTCACCACTATCGGGTTCTCGTTCCCAAGCATCCACAATAAAGTCCTGCCCATCTTCTGCTGCCAATTGCTGACAAATGTCAGCTTGTAGCGCTAAAAGGTACGATTTAACTGCTTCAATATTTACTTCTGACATAATGTTTTCCTAGTTATCGAATTTTCTGCCCACTGAGGGCATCTTTAATGGTTGAGGGTTGATTTGGGGTGAGCAATGCGCCATTCAAACAGGGAACCTCGGGGAAACTGTGCTGAACCTGCTGGCAATTTAAAGCAGGCGCCTGTCCACTGCGGTTGGCACTGGTTGAGACAATCGCCCCACCAAATCCTCGGCTGAGTTGCTGCACCAAAGGGTGCTTGGACACCCGTATCGCCACCGTTGGTCGTCCCCCACTTATCCAACTGGGCACCTTCTCTGTCGCAGGCACCACCCAAGTGACCGCACCTGGCCAACTCTGCTGAATGCACTGCTGCTGAGCCTGTGGAATGGCCTCCCAGGCAATTAAATCCTGTACCTGCTCAAAACGGGCCGCCACTAGGATGACGCCCTTCTCCACAGGACGCTGTTTAAGTGCCAATAAATTGAGCACCGCCTGCTGATTATAGGGGTCACATCCCAAGCCATAGATGCCCTCTGTCGGGTAGGCAATCACCTCTCCAGCTTTTAACGCCTTCACACCTTGTGTCAATTCTATCTGTTCATTCATCTCATGCAAGGCTCTCTGGCAAAATCATTTGACTTGACTTTTCTACAGCGGCTTGAAACAGTAGTCGATTAGGTTTCTGAGCCAGCTCTACCAAGTCATAAAGCAGGGTAAAGACCTCATCGGCCTGTTCATTCGTCACCACCAGATTCACCACATCCACCTCATGCCACTGCTTTTTGCCCATTGTCCCCTGCTGCCCACGGCCTGAGTAGCTAATAATGGCATTTAACCCATACTGCTCAAACAGTTCCTTCACCAAAGCCGTGGCCTCGCCTCGCGGGAGTATAACCGTCATCACTTTATTGCCCATGCGGATTCTCCTCCAGTTGTGCCAACACATCAGCAGGTATATAGGTGGCGGCTTTTTCCAATTCCGTTACAAACATAATCCCCATACCGGGCGTATCGAGTTTACCCGCCTCAAACATGGTAGCAAACACTTCCTCTTTCTGTTGTGCAGAGACCACGATCTGAATAACCTCTTTTTCCGCTTCCACCGCAATACTTAACAAGCCTAGCCGCTCTCGAATCCCTGTACCCCGTGCATAGTGCACAGTTGCCCCTTGCGCCCCCACTGCTCTGGCAGCGGCCACCACATCATCGGCCATGCCTTTCTGCACAATGCAGGTAATCAGATACACTTCGGTCAAAATGGTTAAGTTATGCTGATTCATCCGTTTGCTCCTTTGCCAAAGCCGATTGTGTTTGATGCGTGACCCAAAGGCCGGTCAATAAAACAGTAATAATTGGGCCAATGGAAGCCATTGAGAGAATACCAAATCCATCACTGGCACCTATGGCATTGCCTAAACCCAGCCCCATTGCCAGCACCAAGGGTACAGTCACCGGACCCGTGGTCACCCCTGCACTATCCCAAGCCACATTAACGAATGCTTCATCAGAAATGAGGGTCAATCCAATCGCCAAAAGATAAAAAGGGATAAGCAGCCAGCCTAAAGGTAGATTAAAAATCATTTTCATCACGCCTAAGGTAATCCCTAGCCCCACCCCCAAAGAGACCGCCATCATCAGCATAGACTTTTTAAATGCCCCATTGGTCATTCTCTCCACCGTCAGACCTAAGGCATTCAATGCAGGCTCAGCCAAAGTTGCCCCAAAACCCAGTGCAAAGGCAAATAGCAGAGCTATCGCGACACCCAACCCATACCAGTAGAGAGGG
>CAYOOU010000082.1:0-6977 GCA_964405635.1 uncultured Piscirickettsiaceae bacterium | reverse complement strand
CTAGAGCTTACGGATTCACAGTGTAAAAATGTCTGGGAAGCGGATCTATACAGCAGCCCTTCTATAAGGATAAATCTGAATGGAAGCAAGCTCAAAAGTATGGGCTTGCCCAGCAAAAGACTTTGAAAAGCAGTGAAACGCTGTTGCTTTTATGGGATAATATTTCGTTCATTTTTTAACGCTTAAAGCGGGGAAATGTGCAGTGTAATCTTGCGAATGGTCGCCTAGAAGTCAAGTCTAAAAGAGAAGCTAAGGAAGGAACGCAATGGACGAAAATAAGAAAAAGGCTCTGGAAGCCGCACTTGGTCAAATTGAGAAGCAGTTTGGTAAAGGCTCCATTATGCGGATGGGCGATAAAAATGCCCAGCGTGATATTGATGCGGTTTCCACCGGCTCTTTGGGGCTTGACATTGCGCTCGGAATTGGCGGCTTGCCTCGAGGGCGGGTTGTAGAGATTTATGGGCCAGAGTCTTCAGGTAAAACTACCTTAACTTTGCACGCCATTGCTGAGATGCAGAAGTTGGGGGGCACTGCCGCCTTTGTGGATGCGGAACACGCCTTGGATCCTTTGTATGCCGAAAAACTGGGAGTAGATGTAGACAATCTACTGGTCTCCCAGCCAGATACCGGTGAGCAAGCTTTGGAAATTGCCGATGCGCTCGTCCGTTCCGGTGCAGTGGATATCGTGGTGATTGACTCAGTAGCTGCTCTAACCCCCAAGGCTGAAATTGAAGGGGATATGGGGGATTCCCATATGGGCTTGCAGGCACGATTGATGTCACAAGCCTTGCGTAAACTCACAGCCAATATTAAACGTACGAATACCCTTGTTATCTTTATTAACCAAATTCGAATGAAGATTGGGGTGATGTTTGGTAGCCCGGAGACCACGACAGGGGGGAATGCGTTGAAATTTTACGCCTCTGTGCGGTTAGATATTCGTCGTACCGGAGCCATTAAAAAGGGTGAGGAGATTCTAGGAAATGAGACCCGCGTGAAGGTGGTGAAAAACAAAGTGGCACCGCCTTTCAAACAAGCCGGATTTGAAATCCTTTATGGTCAGGGTATTTCCCGTGCAGGTGAAATTATTGACCTAGGGGTGAAAGAGAAGCTCATTGAAAAGTCAGGTTCTTGGTATGCATATCAAGGACAAAAAATTGGACAAGGGAAAGAGAATGTCCGTAAGTTCTTGTTAGAGAATCCTGAGATTATGACTACGATTGAATCTCAGCTACGAGAGAAACTACTGCCCCAAAAAGAGAGTAAGCACGAAGCGGAACAGACTGAAAATTAGCCTGCAAATGCCAAGTAGATGCAAAATGCAGAGATGATTGACAGTTTGATTCAGCAGATACAGAGCAAACTGCTGAGTTGGCTGGCGGTACGCGAGCATGGGGATTTGGAGTTGAAACAGAAGTTTCAACGTAGCTTTGCTGAAAAAATTGCGCAAATTTCCACGCAGGACTGGAGATTTTGGCAACAAAAGTGCCCGGAAAAAGCAGAAGAAATTTTGGCTTTTGGGGATTGGCAAGACTGGCAGTGTTGGTGGCAGTGGTTATTGCCGCAGGCACAAGCACAAAACTGGCAGTCAGATGAGCGCTATATTGAAGCCTATGTGAATCAAGCGCTGCAAAAAGGGCAAGGCCCCTATAAAATTCGTCAGACTTTGCAGCAAAGAACCAGTCGCAGTGATTTGATTGAGGCTTATTTAGACTTGGAAGCATCAGACTGGATTGCGTTAGCTCAACAGGTGTTAGAAAAGAAATATGGCGATGCTCGCAAACCCAGCAGCCATAATGAGCAGGCTAAACGGATGCGATTTTTGCAGAGCCGTGGCTTTACCAGCGAACAGATTTGGAAGAGTTTCGATTAACAGTTTTGTAACTATTCAGATTGCCACTGAAATTCATCAGTTCAAGGCGGAAAATGAGAGTTTACCCATTGTAAATGACCATTTTCCAACGCAGAAATGATGAATTTCAGGGGGTAAGCTGGATGGTTACTAAATATTTATTAAAAGTTGAAGGTTACCCTTTATGACCAGTGCAGAACTCAGAAAAGCGTTTATAGACTTTTTTGTTAAAAATGGCCATACCGCCGTTCACTCTAGCCCCGTGGTGCCGGCTAATGATCCCACCTTGCTGTTTACCAATGCCGGCATGGTGCAGTTTAAAGATGTATTTCTCGGCAAAGAGAAACGCGACTACAGCCGTGCTACCAGTGTGCAACGTTGCGTTCGGGCGGGGGGTAAGCACAATGACTTAGAAAATGTGGGCTATACCGCTCGTCACCATACCTTTTTTGAGATGTTGGGGAACTTCAGCTTTGGTGACTACTTTAAGCGAGATGCGATTCAATACGCGTGGGATTTCCTCACCAAAGAGCTAGGGTTACCTGAAGAGAAGCTATGGGTAACGGTATTTGAAGAGGACTCTGATGCAGAAGATATTTGGCTAAAAGAGGTGGGGGTAAGCCCAGAGCGTTTCTCTCGCTGTGGTGCCAAGGATAATTTCTGGTCGATGGGCGATACGGGTCCCTGTGGTCCTTGTTCCGAGATTTTCTATGACCATGGGCCAGAAGTCGCTGGTGGTCCCCCAGGTTCCCCCGATGAAGACGGTGACCGCTATATTGAGATCTGGAACTTGGTATTTATGCAGTTTAACCGTGATGCTGACGGTACCTTAACGCCATTACCCAAGCCTTCAGTGGATACGGGTATGGGATTGGAGCGTTTGGCCGTGGTCATGCAGGGTGTACACAATAACTATGATATTGACCTGTTTAAAGCCATTGTGAAAAAAGCCTCTGAGCTGACAGGAGAGAAAGACCAGACCAATAGTTCTCTAAGGGTGATTGCTGACCATATTCGCTCCTGCGCCTTTATGATTGTTGATGGCGTGTTGCCCTCTAATGAAGGGCGAGGGTATGTGCTACGACGGATTATTCGTCGTGCCATTCGTCACGGTTATAAATTAGGGCAGAGCCAGCCTTTCTTCTATCAGCTGGTGCCGACACTCGTTGAGCAGATGGGAGAGGCCTATCCAGAACTGGTTAAAGCTCAGGCTGAGGTAGAGCGAGCTTTAAAGCTGGAAGAGGAGCGTTTTGCGGAGACCCTTGAGCACGGCATGAAATTGCTGGAAGAAGCCATTGTCAATATGGACGGCTCGGTGATTGATGGTGAAGTCGCCTTTAAACTCTATGACACCTACGGTTTCCCCTTTGACTTGACTGCTGATGTGGCGCGTGAACGGGGGTTAACTGTTGATGAAGCAGGTTTTGCCAAAGCGATGGAAGCCCAGCGTGAGCGTGCTCGTTCAGCTAGCAATTTTGCTTCTACCGTACAAGGTGAAGTGGACTTTGAAGGGGAAACCGAGTTTGTGGGCTATGCCGAAGATGAAACCGATGCTCAGATTTTAGCGCTGTTTAAGGATGGCGAAAAAGTCGATGCCTTAAAGCAAGGCGAGAGCGGTATTGTTATTTTGGATAAAACGCCTTTCTATGCAGAGTCCGGTGGTCAGGTGGGTGATACGGGAAGCGTAACCGAAGGCATGAATAGTTTTCATATCTCTGACACCCAAAAGCAGAACAAGTTGTTCTTGCATCATGGAGAGGTGACTGCGGGAGAATTGAAAACAGGACAGAAGGTTCATGCTCAAATTGATGTGGAAAAACGCCGCAACTCAGAACGTAATCACTCCGCAACCCACTTATTGCACGCCGCTTTGCGGACGCTGTTAGGAGAGCATGTTCAGCAAAAAGGCTCTTTGGTTACCCCAGAGCGCCTGCGGTTTGACTTCCAGCACTTTGAGCCGATTTCAGCAGAGAAATTGCGTGAAATTGAGCAATTGGTGAACAAAAACATTATGTTTAACTCACCTGTTGGCATGCAGGAGATGGAGATTGAGGCTGCTAAAGAGATGGGGGCCATGGCGCTATTTGGTGAAAAATATGGCGATGTTGTGCGCGTGGTGGACATGGGTAAGTTTTCCGTTGAGCTCTGTGGTGGTACTCATGTAAAGGCCACCGGTGATATTGGCCCTTTCAAAATTCTGCAAGAGACGGGAATTGCTTCAGGGGTTCGTCGAATTGAAGCGGTGACTGGTGAGTCAGCTTGGCAGAATATTTACCAAACTGAAGATGATATTCAAGCTGTTGCGGATCAGGTGAAGTCTGATCGTCAGCAGGTGGTAAAAAAAGTGGCTCAAGTGGTTGAGCAGCAAAAAGCGTTGGAAAAACAGCTGAAAAGCTTGCAAGCTAAATTAGCCGCCACTCAAGGCGATGAATTGGCTAACCAAGCAGTGAAGGTGGGCGATGTGAATGTGCTAGCCGCCAAGCTTGAGGGAGCAGATATGGGCGTGTTGCGTGACACACTCGATAAGCTCCGCTCTAAGTTGGCTCCTGCTGTCATTGTGCTGGGCACTGCAGGAGAGAATAAAGTGAACCTAGTGGCCGGTGTGAGTAAAGAGCTCACCGACACCTTTAAGGCGGGCGAAGTGGTCAACCATGTGGCGCAGCAGGTTGGCGGTAAAGGAGGCGGTCGTCCCGATATGGCTCAGGCGGGTGGTAAAGACCCAAGTAAGCTAGATGAGGCCTTGGCTTCAGTTGCAGCCTGGGCAAAAAGCAAAATTTAAGATAACGACCTAGTTTGCCCCTGAAATCCGCCATTACTGCGTTGGAAAATGGTCATTTACTCATTGTAAACTCACATTTTCCGCCTTGAACTGACGAATTTCAGGGGCAATCTAGGCCGTTACGGTTTTATATTAAAGGGGTGCTGAAATGGCATTGATTGTTCAAAAATACGGCGGCACTTCCGTTGGGAATGTGGAGCGTATTCAAAATGTGGCGAATAAAGTCGCCAAAGCGGTAGAGGCGGGAGACCAAGTGGTGGTCACCGTCTCGGCCTTGAGCGGAGAGACCAACCGTTTAATCGCTCTGGCAGAGGAGATGCAGGAGCAGCCTAATAAGCGTGAAATGGATACCCTGCTTTCTACCGGTGAGCAGGTAACCATTGCGCTATTGAGTATGGCATTACAGCAAAAAGGGCTAGATGCCATCTCCTACACTGGCTGGCAGGTGCCCATTAAAACTAACAATGTGCACTCAAAAGCTCGGATTGAGGAGATTAACGGCGATAAGATCAAGCAGCAGCTCAATCAAGGCAAAGTGGTGGTGGTTGCAGGTTTCCAAGGGGTGACCGAATCGGGAGAGATTACCACGCTAGGACGAGGTGGCTCAGACACCACCGCTGTGGCCTTGGCGGCAGCGCTGGATGCCGATGAGTGTCAAATTTATACCGATGTGGATGGGGTTTACACTACCGACCCACGAGTGGTGCCCGAGGCAAAAAGGTTAGAGGCCATTACCTATGACGAGATGCTAGAACTGGCCAGCTTGGGTGCTAAGGTGTTGCAGATTCGTTCCGTTGAGTTTGCCAGCAAATACAATGTGCCGTTAAGAGTTTTATCCTCTCTGCAAGAGGGGGGCGGCACCCTGATTACTTCAGAAGAGAATTTAGCAAAGGAATCCAGTATGGAAAAGCCATTGATTTCCGGCATTGCTTTCAGCCGTGATGAAGCAAAATTAATGATTTTGGGTGTGCCCGATAAGCCAGGTGTTGCCTATCAGATTTTAGAACCCATCTCTGATGCCAATATTGATGTGGATTTGATTATCCAAAACCAAGGGGTGGATGGTACGACTGACTTTACCTTTACCGTGCATCGCAATGATTGCAAACAGGCTTTAGAGCTTCTCAAGCAGACCGCTGATAGGCTGGGAGCGCGTGAGGTATTGGCTGATGATACCATTGTTAAGCTATCTATGGTGGGTGTAGGAATGAAGTCTCACTCAGGTATTGCCAGCACCATGTTTAAAACCTTGGCAGAGAAAAATATCAATATTCAGATGATTGGCACCACAGAGATTAAAATTTCGGTGGTGATTGATGAAGAGCGTTTAGATGAAGCGGTGCAAGCTTTGCACACAGCTTTTGAGTTGGATGTGTAGAGCACAACATGTAATAATTTCCTGTGGCTGCTCTGATTGCCCCTAAACTGTGTCAGTTGAAGCTGGAAAGTGTTCGTTCTGTAAATGAGCCTTTTCCAACGCGGAAATGATGTATTTTATGGGAGAATTGAGTCGCTACGACCTTTGAATCTAAAAAGGCTGCACAAATTTTAGTTGCGGCCTTTTTAGTTTTTGGATGGTTCAATACCGGTGCAGATCACCTGATTTCTACCGCTTTCCTTTGCTTGATAGAGGTTTTTGTCGGCTTGTTCAATCAGTTGTTCAAGCGGTCTTTCAAGTTCGGAGGGGTTAACCCAGTGGCAACCAATACTAATGGTAATGGGGATTGGGGTATCTTCCCACACTATTTTGAGATTTTCAAAGGCTTGTCGAATGCGTTCTGCAATATTGGGAAGGTGATTGGGGGATAGGTTAGTAGCTAGCATTAAAAACTCTTCTCCTCCATAACGGAAAGTAATGTCATGGCTTCGAGCATGTTGAGAGAGTAGCTTTCCTGCTATTTTGAGTGCTTTATCGCCCGCTTGGTGTCCGTAGGAATCATTAATCTTTTTAAAAAAATCTATGTCCATAATTAAGATACCAAAACCCTCATTTTGACTTAAGGCATGGTTTTTAACCAGTTCATATTGCTCTTTTAGAGAGTGGCGAAGAAGAAGACCTGTTAAGTTATCATGCTTAAGTTGTTGAATAATACTTTGGGTCACAACATAAGACATCTGGTTGCTCAGAGCCAGAGAGATGGAGATAAGTTTTGAGAGGATAAAGCCGACCAGTTTGTAGTTTTTATCTCGATAGAAAAAAAGAAAGCTGGCACCTAAAGCGTGTTGCTCACGATGTGCATATTGCATCTGTTTTCGAACTTCTTCATCTAAATCAAGACTGTTAATTATGGAGGTGAGTGGGCAGTCTATGGCATCTACAACAAAAAAATCTGGGTCTTCATAGTT
>CAYOOU010000081.1:0-7001 GCA_964405635.1 uncultured Piscirickettsiaceae bacterium | reverse complement strand
TAGCCAGCTTGGCATTAGGCAAACCCAGCCTATTACAGCCGCTGTCTGGCCTAAGTGCGGGCTCATACTCCGCCGGTCAACCCGCTCAACAAGCGCTTCACTTTAAAAAAATCGAATCGATTGATGAGCTGAATCAAGTCTTAGCAGAGGGGCAGCCGGTAATGCTTGATTTCTATGCCGACTGGTGTGTCTCTTGTAAAGAGATGGAGCATCAAACCTTTAGTAATCCCAGTGTCCAACAAGCACTAAAAGGCATTACGCTTTTGCAAGCAGACGTGACCGCCAATAATGCTGCGAATAAAGCTTTAATGAAAAAGTTTGGCATTATTGGCCCGCCCGCTATTCTCTTTTTCACCCCAGAGGGTCAAGAGCTAAAACACTTAAGAGTCGTTGGATTTAAACCACCTGAAGCATTTATTCAAACCATCAACAAAGCATTCCATTCAAACTAAGACCTTCTATTCAAAATTTAAGGATTGTGAAATTTCGTGCACGTTCACGAAATTTCACGCAATTTCGAGCAATTTCTTCCGCCATTTTTTATCATTGTCGAGTATAATAGCTCCAATTATTTAATTGGTAATGATACTCATGGCAACCATTCTAGTTATCAATGGCCCCAATCTCAATCTACTGGGCAAACGAGAGCCTAAGCACTATGGACGGCAAACCTTGGCTGATATTATTGAAGCCTTGGAGGTTTATGCCGATGAGTACCGCTATACGCTTAAACACTTTCAAAGCAATGCTGAGCACGAGATTGTAGATCGAATTCATCAAGCAATGGATGACGGTACCGACTTTATTATTATCAATCCCGCCGCCTTCACCCACACCAGCGTCGCCATTCGAGATGCATTGATAGGCGTAGATATTCCCTTTATTGAAGTTCACCTTTCCAATATCCACAAGCGAGAATCTTTTCGCCACTACTCCTATTTCTCCGATGTTGCCGAAGGGGTGATCGCTGGCTTGGGCCCAGTAGGGTATCAACTGGCTCTATTTGCCGCTATTGAAAAACTAGAAAAACTTTAACTCATAGAAACATGTATACAACAAAAAAAGGAACTCATTATGGATATTCGCTCCATCCGCAAACTGATTGAAATTGTAGAACAATCCGACATTGCCGAAATTGAAATCAAAGAAGGCGAACACAATATTCGCATCACCCGCTCTAAAGAGCCTGTGATGATTCAGGCACCTGCCCAACAGATGATGCAAGCGGCACCCACGCCTACGGCTGCCCCCATTGAAGTACCTGCAGCTGCAGAAGCCCCTGCAGCGGCTCCAGCTGCGGAAACAGTTTCTGGGCATGAGATTAAGTCTCCGATGGTGGGCACTTTCTATATCACCCCAGCTCCAGATGCTGAACCTTTTGTGAAGGTAGGTGATCATGTGAGCGTTGGCGATACGCTGTGCATTATTGAAGCGATGAAAATCATGAACCCAATTGAGTCAGATGTTTCAGGCACCATTAAGAAAATTCTCGTCAATGCGGGCGACCCAGTGGAATATGGTCAAACCCTTTTCATTATTGAAACTGACTAATTGGGGGTGGCTATGATTGATAAAATCCTCATTGCCAACCGTGGCGAGATTGCCCTGCGGGTGTTACGCGCCTGTAAAGAGATGGGCATTAAAACCGTCGCCGTGCACTCCGAAGCCGATGCCAACTTGAAGCATGTTTTGCTGGCAGATGAATCGGTCTGCATTGGCCCTGCCCCATCAAACGAAAGCTACTTAAATATCCCTGCCATTATTGCCGCCGCTGAGGTAACCGATGCCGAGGCCATTCACCCAGGCTATGGTTTTCTCTCCGAGAATGCAGACTTTGCCGAGCGGGTAGAAGAGAGTGGCTTTATCTTTATTGGCCCCAAAGCAGACACCATTCGCATGATGGGTGATAAGGTCTCTGCTATTAAAGCGATGAAAGCAGCGGGCGTGCCTACCGTGCCTGGCTCTGGCGGGCCTTTGGGCGATAATGACGAAGAGAACCTTCGTATTGCGCGTGAAATTGGTTACCCCGTGATTATTAAAGCCTCTGGTGGTGGCGGTGGCCGAGGTATGCGAGTGGTGCATACCGAATCCAACCTACTAAAGTCCATTCAGTTGACGAAATCTGAAGCGGGCAGCTTCTTTGGCAACCCTGAAGTGTATATGGAGAAATTTTTAGAAAATCCACGCCATATTGAGATTCAGGTATTGGCCGATGGGCAAGGCAACGCCATTCACTTAGGTGAGCGGGACTGCTCCATGCAACGACGCCATCAAAAAGTCGTGGAAGAAGCCCCCGCCCCAGGCATTACCGAAGAACAGCGTCAACGCATTGGTTCGGCCTGTGCTCAAGCCTGTATTGAAATTGGCTATCGTGGTGCCGGCACCTTTGAATTCCTCTATGAAAATGGTGAATTCTACTTTATTGAGATGAACACCCGCTTACAAGTCGAGCACCCTGTCACAGAACAGGTGACGGGCGTCGATTTGGTGCGCGCGCAAATTGAAATTGCTCGTGGCGAGCCTTTAAAGCTGAAGCAAGAGGATATTCAAATCAAGGGTCACGCCATTGAGTGCCGCATCAATGCTGAGAATCCTTCTCGCAACTTTATGCCATCGCCCGGCACCATCGAACGACTGCACCTGCCTGGCGGCATTGGTGTACGCTGGGACTCCCATATCTACACGGGCTACAGCGTCCCCCCCACCTATGACTCCATGATTGGCAAACTCATCTGCTATGGTGACAGTCGAGAAACCGCCATTTCAAGAATGAATGGCGCCTTATTGGAACTGGTGATTAAAGGCATTGATACCAATATTCACCTGCAACGAGAAATTATGAACGACCAAGGCTTTGTGCAAGGCGGCGCCAATATCCATTACTTGGAGGAGCGCTTGGAGCACTTAATTTAAGCGCTTTGGTGACCCAAACTCACTAAAACCCGCCATTGGCGGGTTTTTACTTTAAGCTAGGAAACAACCAAATGGCCTGGATACAAATTAATACCATTGTGACCGAAAACTTAGCCGAGCCACTGTCTGATGCGCTGATAGAATTGGGCGCTGCCTCAGTGACTTTTGAAGATGCCAAAGATGTGCCAATTTTTGAGCCTCCTATTGGCACCACCCCTATTTGGCCCAATACCAAAGTCATTGGACTGTTTGATGCCGAGATAAATGCCCAGCGAGTGATTGAAGCCATCCAGCTTCAGCTTCCAGAGCTAGCAGAGCAAAGCTTTAAGGTGGAGCAACTGGAGGATAAAGACTGGGTGCGGGCGTGGATGGACCAGTTTGAACCCATGCAGTTTGGTCAAAACCTGTGGATTGTGCCTAGCTGGCATCAGCCACCTGATCCCGAGGCCATCAACCTGATGCTCGACCCCGGCATGGCCTTTGGCACTGGCACCCACCCCACCACTGCCCTCTGCCTCACTTGGCTTGACCAGCACCCACCTGTGGACAAAACAGTGATTGACTACGGTTGTGGCTCAGGCATTCTTGCCCTCGCCGCTCACAAGCTAGGTGCCAAAAGCGTGGTAGGGGTGGATATTGACCCGCAAGCGATTATTGCCTCACAACAAAATGCCGAACGAAATCATGCAGAAATCCCCTTCCACTTGGTCAAAGAATTTAACTCTGAGCCTGTTGATCTGCTGATTGCTAATATTCTGGCAGGCCCTCTAAAAGAGCTGGCTCCCGAGTTTGATCGCCTACTTAAACCTGGCGGCACCCTAGTCCTTTCTGGTCTGCTCACCAGCCAAGCGAAAGAGCTACAAGCATACTATGCTGAACTGGGCATCCCCCTCACGACCTTTGAAAGCCAAGAGGAATGGGGGCTGTTGGCGGGTCAGAAGCAAAGTTAAAACGGAAGTAAAAAAGCTAAAAAATATGCCGAAATCCCCAGTCCTGCCCCTTAAAAATCGTTTTCAAATCGGAAGTTTTACTTTTGAACACCCCTTTGTGCTTGCACCTATGGCAGGGGTGACGGATCGAGCTTTTCGGGACATTTGCCGGCAAAAGGGCGCAGCCTTTGCAGTGGGCGAGATGGTGGCCTCACAAAAACAGCTTTGGGCGTCTGCCAAGTCCAGCACCCGTCAGGCCGACCGCTCTGAAGCCGAACCTCGCATTGTGCAACTGCTGGGCACTGAACCCGAAGTGCTGGCTGAAGCAGCCGCTTGGCAGTTTGAGCGCGGGGCGCAAATCATTGACCTGAATCTTGGCTGTCCTGCCAAAAAGGTGTGCAGTGTGGCCGCAGGCTCTGCCTTGATGGGCGACCCTAAAAAAGTAGCAGCCATTTTTAAAGCCGTGGTCTCGGCTGTGCCGGTTGTCACGGTGAAGATGCGTACCGGTACCGACCGGGACAATAAAAATGCGTTGCAAATTGCCCAGTTGGCTCAAGATTGCGGCCTACAAGCGGTCACCATTCACGGCCGCACACGGGCAGATAAGTTTACGGGAACGGCCGAATATGACACCATCGCTCAAATGAAACAAGCCTTGCAGATTCCCGTGATTGCCAATGGCGATATTACCACCCCCCAGCAAGCAGATTTTGTATTAAAATATACCGCTTGCGATGGCGTAATGATTGGCCGAGGCAGCTTAGGATTTCCGTGGATTTTTCAGCAATGTCAGCAGTCTCTGCAAGGGACAGAAATTCAATTCCCCGACTTAACTGAATTTGCCCAAACCCTACTGCAACACCTGCAAGCGCTACACCAACTGTACACGGCTGCCGGCAGTGAAATCACCGGTGTACGCCATGCCCGCAAACACTTTGGCTGGTATGCCGAAAAACTTTGGGCACTGCATACGGCAGGCAAACTGACCCTGCCTTCCAGCTTGATTCAGCTTGGTTTGCAGCGCTTTCGCCAAAGTTTTAACCGACTGGAAACCTCACAACAGCAAATAGAAACAATAAGACAACACCTATGCCCACAAACCACTCTTCACTACTCAGCCAACAGGTAGTCCAAGCTTTGGAAATCTACTTTGATACCCTAGGCGATCAAGAAGCCAGCAACCTCTACCAGATGGTGATCACTCAGGTAGAGGAGCCACTGATCCGCTGTGTGCTGGAGCGCACCGATTACAATCAAACTCAAGCCGCACTTATGCTGGGCATAAACCGCAACACCCTGCGTAAAAAAATGCAACAATATCAATTACTTTAATCTTTACACTCAGGAGATCACACCATGAAACCCGTTCGCAGAGCCTTGCTCAGTGTTTCTGACAAATCCGGCATTGTTGAATTTGCCACCTCCCTATCCGAAATGGGCGTTGCCCTGCTTTCTACTGGCGGCACCTATAAAGTGTTAACTGAAGCGGGACTGCCAGTGACCGAAGTGTCTGAATACACCGGCTTCCCCGAAATGATGGACGGCCGTGTCAAAACGCTACACCCTAAAATCCACGGTGGGCTCTTGGGTCGCCGAGGCAAAGATGATGCAGTAATGGCTGAACATGGCATTGAACCGATTGATATGGTGGTGGTCAACCTCTACCCCTTTGAAGCCACAGTAGCGAACCCTAACTGCAGCTTAGAAGATGCCATCGAAAATATCGATATTGGCGGCCCGACCATGTTGCGTTCTGCCGCCAAAAACCACAATGATGTCGCCGTCGTGACTGACCCGAAAGACTATGATTGCATCTTAGAAGAGTTGAAAGCCAATAATGGCCAACTAAGCCACGAGACCCGTTTTGACTTAGCGATTAAAACCTTTGAGCAAACTGCCCGCTATGATGGTGCGATTGCCAACTATTTTGGCAAGATGTTCTCAGATAAGGACACCTTCCCTCGCACCTACAACACCCAGTTTGTGAAAAAGCAAACCTTGCGTTATGGCGAGAACCCACATCAAAAAGCCGCTTTCTACACCGAGCGTGATCCGAAAGAGGCCTCCATCTCCACCGCCACGCAGTTGCAAGGTAAGGCGCTGAGCTTTAACAATATTGCAGATACCGATGCCGCACTTGAGTTAGTCAAAACCTTTGATGAAACCGCCTGCGTCATTGTGAAGCACGCCAACCCTTGCGGCGTCGCCACCGGTAGCAGCTTGCTTGAAGCCTATGATCGTGCCTACACCACTGATCCCACCTCAGCCTTTGGGGGCATTATCGCCTTCAACAAGCCACTGGATACCGAAACCGCTCAAGCGATTATTGACCGTCAATTTGTTGAAGTGATTATTGCGCCTAGCGTGGAAGATGGCGTATCCCAGATTGTAGGCACCAAAAAAAATGTTCGCCTCCTCACTTGTGGCGAGTGGGACGAGCAACTGCCCGCCTATGACTACAAAAAAGTCACCGGTGGCCTACTGGTACAAGACCGTGACCTTGGCATGGTCACCGAAGCTGATCTAAAAGTGGTTTCTGAGCGCGCGCCGACGGAAGCCGAGCTAAAAGACCTTATGTTTGCTTGGAAGGTAGCGAAATATGTGAAATCCAACGCGATTGTTTACGCCAAAAACCAAATGACCATTGGCGTGGGTGCCGGGCAGATGAGCCGAGTGTACAGTGCAAAAATCGCCGGTATTAAAGCAGCTGATGAAGGATTAGAAGTCAAAGGCTCCGTAATGGCCTCTGATGCCTTCTTCCCCTTCCGTGACGGCATTGATGCTGCCGCCGAAGCAGGCATTACCGCTGTCATTCACCCAGGCGGCTCCATACGTGATCAAGAGGTGATTGATGCCGCTAATGAGCATGGGATCGCAATGGTATTTACCGGAATGCGTCACTTTAGACATTAAAAGCTTAAGGAAGTGCGGATTACTGGAAAAGGGAAGCGGTGCGATGCTGTGCTTTGCTCGCGGAAGGCTGTAGAAGCCGTTGGCGAAATAGGCGGAAAAGCAAGCCAACTGTTTGAGCGTAGCGAGTTTTGGCTTGCCCGCCTATGAGCCTTACGGATTCACAGACTGGAGCGCTCAAAGCACAGTGTCGAGCCGCTGCCCTTATAGAATTTAATTAATCAGCACTTCCCTAGGGAAGTGCTGATT
>CAYOOU010000080.1:0-7029 GCA_964405635.1 uncultured Piscirickettsiaceae bacterium | reverse complement strand
ATCGCTGATGGAGACCCCTAGGTCGTGAAGGATCCCATCTTCGATATTGTAGATGAGTCCATGAACGGTTAAGGATTGGCCGTCTCGCCACGCTTTTTGTACCACGGGGACATGACAGATGTTTCTGACTTGCTCGACCACATTAACTTCACAGAGCTTATTCGCTCGCGCTTTGTCGCTCATGCCTTCCACTTGTGGCTTGAACCGTTGTAGGTATTTTTTGACGGGACGAATCCAGTGTTCCACCATATCGGGCGCAGAGTTGGGACTAAGAGCGGCATTGACGCCTCCACAGCCGTAGTGGCCGTTGACGATAATGTGTTCCACCTTGAGCACTTGCACCGCATATTCAATCACTGACAGCACATTCATATCACTGGAGTTGACCAAGTTGGCGATATTGCGATGTACAAAGACTTCTCCCGGTGCTAAACCGACCAGCTCATTGGCGGGCATTCGGGCATCAGAGCAGCCAATCCAGAGGTATTTTGGATCGTGCTGCTTGGCAAGCCTTTGAAAATGTTCGGGGTTTTTATCCGTAACCCCTTGAACCCAACGACGGTTGTTTTCTAATAAAGGTTTTAATGCAGGATGCATACTTACTCCATATTTTTTAGGAAAGCACTGATTAAATCAGTTGTGACTAGAAAAGGGAAGTGGTGCGATACTGTGCTTTGCTCGCGGAAGGCTGTAGAAGCCGTTGGCGAAATAGACGGAAAAGCAAGCCAACTGTTTGAGCAAAGCGAGTTTTGGCTTGCCCGCCTATGAGCCTTACGGATTCACAGACTGGAGCGCTCAAAGCGCAGTGTCGTGCCACTCCCCTTAGTAGAATTTTATTAATCAGTTAGGTTTTGTAAACTTTAGAGCGACAATGACAAAAATCACACCAGCCATAAAAGCGGCAGCTAAAAAAGGCCACAGCGCCCATAAAATGCTCCAATCTTGGGCGACCACCACCATCCCTTGTTCTGACTGCACACCCAACACAGCATCTTGCAGCCGCTCACTGCCATAAAATACAAACAATAACCCAATCAATGCCAATACAATACACATAATAAACACGCCTTTTTGAGAGCCCTTTATACAACAAAATCCCCAGTCCTGCACATCAAAAACGCTTGGCAGGACTGGGGATTTTGACATTTTTCGAGCAACTTTTGATTAAAACTTGCTTATTTGGTGATATTCATAAACACCTTTGGCAGCTTCTCAGGCAGTTGAGCCACATTATCAATAATGGTGTAGTGGCTTCCGAAAATGTCAGAGACATACTCGTCTGCTTTAGGGTCCATATTGATGCAGTAGCAGTAGATGCCTTCTTGCTGTAGCTCTTTTACCGCCATTTTACTGTCTTCTATCAACAAACGGGGGTCCTTCACATCAATATCTGCCGGCTCACCATCGGTGAGAATCAGCATCAGTTTTTTCTCTGCCGGTTGTGCCGAGAGATAGTGTGCTGCATGACGCATTGCTGCCCCCATTCGGGTTGAAAATTCCGCCTGCATTGAGGCAATACGCGCTTTCACCTCATCTTCATAGTGCTCTGAGAAGCCCTTGATATGATGGAATCGAACCTCATGACGCGTGTCGGAATTAAAGCCTGAAATCGCCAAGCGGTCACCGAGTTGATCGACCACCCAGGTCATAATTGCCAAGGCCTCTTCACTCAACTCCAGCAGGGTTTGGCTACTGCCCTCAATCCGCTCATTAAGAGATTGAGACATATCCACCAGCACCGTCACCGCAATATCTCGACTGTCGGTGATGTGGCTATAGTTGATACGTGGGTCTGGGACAGAGCCTGATTTGAGATCAATTAGAGAGCGTAACGCCACATCTAAATCTAGCTCTTCCCCTTCCTCTTGGAAGCGAATCCGCTTTTTATTCTGTGGTTTTAACGCCTCAATCATCTTTTTCAGCTGTTTTATGGTACCGGTATGCTTTTCCAATAAGTGGTCAATCCGACGTGGGTCGCCCGCTGGCTGCAGTCGCTCATACACGGTTGCCCAATCTGGACGATAGGTTTCAGAGAGGTAATCCCACTCATCATAGTGACGCGGGGGCAGACTATCCGAAACTTCAACAACCTTCTCTTCCGATTGATACTCATTGGGCACAATCTCATCTGCTTCATCATACTCTTCATAGTGGAACCAGATATAGCGATTGTCATCCCGGTAGTGAATTTCAGTGTTATCAAAGAAGATATTGGGCAGACTGTCCGTCGCTTTGCGGGATTTTACATAAAAACCGGTGCCCAGCTTCACCATATCATTGGTGACTGTCTCTTCGCCCTTCTCTGCCAAAATCTGATTGAACTGCTCTCGATAGGACTCAATCAACTCATTTTCAGGATCAAAAGTCTCATCCATTAGAGCACGAGAAAGTCGTGCGGCACGATAACGCAAACAGGCTTCATTTTCTGGATCACAAGCCCCCTTTTCAGGCACAGGATGAAGCGCCAAGAAAATCGGTTTTAACCCTGGAAAACGTTCCATCAATAAACGGTCAATGCGACAGTCTTCAAAGATAGAGATAAACAGCTGCATATGTGGGGCAAAGTTATCCGCCATCACCTTATATGACCACTGCTTGTGTCCCATCATGTGGGCCAACATGGCACGATACTGGTCTTTACCAGAAATACCATTCTCCCCTTCACACACATCGGGCACTGCAACCAGTTCATCATCAATATAGGGCTCAGGAATCCGCTCCTGATCAAAAGCCGTCACAAAAGAGGAGAAGGGAAGTTCACATCCCCATAGCGCCTCTTTCATCATGGTCAAGTGACGTTCCACATCTTTAAATAGGGTGCCCTGTCGTTCTCGTTGAATAATGCTACGGGCGTCCGCACTCTCAAGAGAAAAATAGGCCACCTGTTCATCAGGGGCATCTTTATAGTTACGCGCACCATAGTTAATGAAATTGCTGATGCCATTCAGGGTCAATCGGCCAATCAACTGAGGCACTGACTCTAAAAAAGGAATCAGGCCAGGACTTTCATAAATGGAATGACTGTGAATCACATTCTCTGTACCGGCCACCAGTTGGTCAATCAAGTCTAAATAGTGCTGCAGGTCTTCAATGCGGTCAATACGGCGACATACACTGCCCAAAGATTGCAAGAATGGAATCATCGCCTTTTTATTTGGGGTGCGGATAATGTGTTGATAGCTCCATTGGGCAATCAACTCAAACACCTCTTCGCCAAAGTGCTCACCTAAAGCGGGCATCTCTTCCAGATAGACCAGTACTGGCTCCACGCCAATGCCAAGACGACACAAAAATCCTGCACCTTCTAAGTAGGCTTTTACCCCCTCTTCTGAGAATTTGGACTCCGCATAGGCCGCACAAGCAGGCAGCACCTCTTGCGCCTTCTCAAACTTACAGCCAAACAGCTTTTGATACGACTCTAATTTTTCAGCGTCCATAAGATTCGCTCCTTAAAGTCGTAATACTAAGCGCCAAAAATCAATTCAATCGTGCTATCCAAAGTTTCACGAATATCCGCATCATCGGTAATCGGACGCACCAAAGCCATCTTACAAGCCTCAACAGGCGTCACCCCTTTGCCAATTAGCGTGGCGGCATACACCATCAAACGAGTAGAGATACCTTCGTCCAGCCCGTGGCCTTTAAGCTTACGCGCTGCTTCACCAATTTCTACTAGCTTAGAGGCGATCTCTTGATCAACACCCGCCTCTTTCATTAAAATTTCTGTCTCTTTTTCTGCTTCTGGATAATCAAAATCCATGGCACAGAAACGCTGCTTGGTGGACTGTTTCAGGTCCTTCATCATCGACTGATAGCCTGGGTTATAAGAGATCACCAATTGGAAGTCTGGATGGGCTTTCACCAATTCACCTTTTTTATCCAAAGGCAGTTCACGACGATGATCGGTCAAAGCGTGAATCACCACCATAGTATCTTGGCGTGCTTCTACAATCTCATCTAGGTAGCAAATAGCGCCATAACGAGCCGCCAAAGTCAGAGGCCCATCAACCCATTTAGTCCCATTAGCGTCAAGCAGATAGCGACCCACTAAGTCCGCCGCGGTAATATCTTCATTACAAGAAACGGTGATTAAAGGCTTGCCTAGTTTCCAAGCCATGTGCTCCACAAATCGAGACTTACCACACCCGGTTGGCCCCTTCACCATCACAGGCAGACGCGCCGAATAAGCGGCTTCATATAACGCAATCTCATTGCCTTGGGCTTCATAAAAAGGTTCTTCGTTAATTTTGTATTGTGAAATATCCATTTTCTACTCCTTAATGGTGGTCTCAAAGTCATTATCGTCACTGCTGAAACAGCATTGGCGGCAATAACCTTAATAATTAGTCAACTTTTGGCTTAAAAAAAAACCCCTGCCAGAGCAGAGGTTTTTGTGGGTAACAAGTCGATTACTTGTGTACGCCCAACTTCTCTCTCCAGCCTGGGTAGATCTTGTCGGCATCGTGTGGGAAAGACTCGAATGCACGAGCAAATTCTTTGTGCTCTTTTGCATACTCGATTGGGTCTGCACCTTCTTTCCAGCACTCGTAAGCTTGACGTAGTGAGATAGCACCCGCAGCAGGAGAATCGATGTGTCCGTAAGAACCACCACCAGAGGTGTTGATAACATTACCGTGACCCAAGTTCTCGAAGAAGCCTGGTAGACGAAGTGCGTTCATACCACCAGAGATAATTGGGGTAGTTGGCTTCATACCTAACCACTTCTGATAGAAGACAGGTCCTTGACACTCATCACGCTCGATCATATAGGCGATGACCTTGTCATTCGCATCCCCTTCCATCTTACCGTAGCCCATTGTACCCACGTGGACACCAGAAGCACCCATCAAACGAGACAACTTAGCCAATACGAAAGCGGTGTAACCACGCTTAGAAGATGGAGAAGTCACAGCGCCGTGACCTGCACGGTGATAGTGCAAGTACTGAGATGGATAGTTACGACGAGCAGTGGTCACCATACCTGGACCCCCTACATAACCATCAACCAAGAAGGCAATGTGTGGTGCATTCTCACCGAAAGTCTCTAGAATATAATCGGCACGGTGTAACATTTCATAGTGATCATCTGCAGTGATGTTTGCAGAGAACAACTTAGCTTGTCCAGTTTCATCCTGTGCACGCTTCATGGCATCCGACAATAATGGAATGACCTTATTCAACGGACAGAATGTCTGGTTACCTTGTGGCTCATCATTCTTGATGAAGTCACCACCTAACCAGAACTGGTAGGCTGCATCTGCAAACTGCTGAGGACGAAGGCCCAACTTAGGCTTAATAATAGTACCTGCAATATAACCACCATTGTTTACATCACGGCCCAAAATACGCCATAGATCAGAAATATCCGTCGCAGGACCATCATATAAATGAAGCTTAGTTTCTGGAATCCAGAAATCGATCATCTGAAGGTTCTTAATATCACCCATTCCTTGGTTGTTACCAATGACCAAGGTCAAGAAAGAAACCAACATGGTCTTTCCATCTCTTACATTACGATCAAACAACTCAAATGGGTAAGCAACCTTCATCATGCCTTCTGCTTCGTCAATTTCATAAACCAAAGCATCAACAGACTTGGTGAAGTCATCAGTGGTAGAAACTTCTACATTGGTTCCGGTTGAAGATTCAGCAGCGATGTGGGCTGCAACTTCTAGATAACCATAACCTGCTACAGGCTCCATTTTATATGCAATAAGAACGTGGTTTTGGCCTGCAATCAAATCTTCTTCTTTCAAAGATAAGTCAGCATAACGATTGGACTGATCCATGGTTTTACCTCTATAAATGCGTAATCCATAGCCCAATTCCTCAGATAGAAATTGGATAAAGCGTGCTGCCTACCCTCTACTTTGAGGGGTTGGACTAAAGAATTACTTTTATCAAATACCCAGTCTGTGGTTTCCAAGACTAGGTGCCTTAAATTCAAAAAACTATTGTACTGACCATAACAATAAATACAAATCAATATTAGTAATCCAACCCATACCTATTTATCTATACTATTTAGGATAAAATTTTGATACTTAAGCTCTGCCCCTTCTGCTTGAAGCAACTCAATCAACCGTTCCGCTGCAATGGAAAGGGACTTTCCTTTTGGATAAGACAGATACCAATGACGCATAATAGGAAAACCCTCAACATCTAGCACCACTAAATCCCCACGCTGAATTTCATCAGTCAAGGTTGGTAGTGAGGCGATGGATATCCCTAAGTTTTGTAACAGCCCCAAACGAATGGACTCATTCCCCCCCAACACCATTTTAATATTGGGTACAAATCCCTCTCGCTCAAATACCTTCTCAATATGTGAACGTATACCTGATCCTGACTCCCGCATCAAAAAAGGCTCATCTGCCAAATCTTGAAGCTTAATCCCCCGCTTTCCTGCTAAATGATATTTCGCATTCACAACAAAGCCAATAGGATTCTCTGCAAACTGTACCGACTCCACATTCAGCCCTTCTGGTGGCATCCCCAGAATATAAAAATCATCCTTATTCTGCTGAATGCGACTAATCAACCGCTCCTTATTCCCCACCTGCATTGCGACATTTACTTCTGGATACTGCTCCATAAACTCATTAATGACTTTAGGAACAAAGTACTGAGCCGTGGAGATCACCGACAACTTTATCTGCCCCCCAGCAAACCCCTTAAGACGGTTAATTCGTTCTTCTGCCTCAACCAAAGACTCCAAAATGCCTTTAACTGCCACATATAGAATCTCCCCAGCCTCCGTCAAATAGACCTTGCGGCCAATCTGCTCAAAAATGGGTAATCCAATTGCTTCAGAGAGTTTTTTGACCTGCATAGAAACAGTTGGTTGAGTTAGGTGCAAAGACTCTGCAGCTTTAGTAAAGCTATGGTGGTGGGCAATGGCTTCAAACACCTGCAACTGCCGCAAAGTGGCATGACGAGCTATTTGACTAATTTTTTCTGACATAGATATAAACCTATTACAAACCAAAAATGTATTGTACCTAATAAAAAAGATAGACACAAAAAAGC
>CAYOOU010000079.1:0-7038 GCA_964405635.1 uncultured Piscirickettsiaceae bacterium | reverse complement strand
GTTTTGATGCTTATTTTTGCAATCATCTAGGTACGAAATAGTATAGCCACTCCAACTTTTGTCCCTAATTTGTCTCCAGTCTGCAAAATACAACTTTGATCCCAGTTGTTCGGTACTCATAATTTTGTTGCCGCTTTCAAGGTATTAAACGCCCTTCGGTTTTCGATAAAAGGGCAGTGCAAACTATGATCAAACTCCCTCTCTTCTATGGAGAAATTTTTTTTAAAAAATAGTTGCACAGCGTAAAAATATCTCTATAATACGCACTCATCAAGCAAACGCTTGAATACTTATTCCCCAATAGTTCAGTTGGTAGAACACCGGACTGTTAATCCGTATGTCGCTGGTTCGAGTCCAGCTTGGGGAGCCAAATTCCTAAATTAAGCCCTCTTAGTAGTAGGGCTTTTTTTTATGTCTATGTTTCTATAAAATCAATAAGTTAGTTATATTTGGTCTATTATCTACTATTATTGTATAGTTCAAAGGTTGTCCTTTTTGGTGCTTGAAGATGCGGGATGAATCAACACACAGCCACTTGAGGATCGAGGTTTCACTTTTACGATGCTCTCTGGCTAGCTATTTCCTATATTAAAGGCATCAAGCCACCGCATCAGTAGTATCCTTAGGGCTCATTTGGGATCCATTTCTGTCGCCGAAGGGGTCGAAAATCAAACCGACTTACAACTGATTCAGTCGTTAGGGTGTGACCTCATCCAAGGATACTTTATCTCCCGCCCCTTACCCGAAGCTGAATTTATACGTTTTGTACAAAAAGCTAATACTAATACAGAAAATGCTGTTTAAATGCGAGTTCCTTCAACTCTCGACTCTTCTGTAAAGATGCTTAACTTGCATCCTTAAAATAACACGATAGAATAGGCAAACTCTTTTACCCTTAGAAAGTCCTATGAATATTTTACTCATCTCCAATGAACCAGGAGCCGAATCAAGTATTTCCACGCTACTTGAACCTCAGTATCTTCCTTTAACAAATGCTGCAACAGTTACTGAAGCCATTCACTATTTAGCTCAAGATCCTGTAGACGCCATTTTATTCTCTTTTAATGATGTTAATGAAGCACATACTATTCGCCTAGAGCTCAAAAACCGCCAAGAAAGAGAGTCACTATTTGACCCTTTAACGATATTATTATGTCACTCTGCAGTGACTCAGAAAGCGTACAATTTATGTCTCGCTGGCGTTTTCGACTACTATGTCGTCACAAAACCTGCTTACGATTCTTATGCTTTAAACGCCGTTTTACATAGGATGCTAGGGCTTCATCAACGCAGTCAAACTTCTGAAGTTCAAAACAAGCACATCATGTTTAAGGTCTATCAGCAGTTGACAGAAATGCTGCAATCCATGGAGAAAATGATATCCCATAACCTTGAGCAACAAAAAGCCATCCCTGAAGAGGTTAAGCAAACGGTTCTTGCCCTGCAAACCAATCTTTCTGCATTGCTACAGCCGGTTCCGAGTTTATATGACCTAAATCAACTCAACCTGCCTCAAGCCAGCCTAACGCCTCCTGTAGAAACCATGGCTCAAAAATTCTGGCAAGAGCTTGAATACCTCAATAAATTATTGAAAATAGAACAAAATAACACTCAAAATAGCCTATATCAACTAGAACAGGCGGGTGCTGATAAAGAGCATAGTAAGGCTTTGATTGTAAAAGACAACCCTGTGGATGCAATGATTTTGCAAACACTGCTTGAGCAGATAGGTTTTAGAGTAGAAAGCGTCTCTTCCTTTAAAGCCGCGCTAAAAATACTCTCTCGCTATGTTCCGAGTGTTATTTTTTTAGATCAAGAGTTACCAGATAGTAGTGGTCTGGACCTCTTATATCAAATTAAGTAGAGCGCTATTCATAAAGATATACCGGTTGTGTTTGTCACAGGTCATGGCGATAAAGCCATGTTTGATCATGCACTTGATTTAGGGATTAAAGGATTTATTGTTAAACCGCTTGCTCAACAAAAACTCTATGACACCTTAAGGAAAATTCAATTAATCAACGCATAGAGAAGCACTGCATGAGGAGCGAATATCTAATTTAGAGACACTTGGAGTGTGTTGGTGTGAGCGTTTGGCGATGGTTTATTTGGGCAGGACTGGGAATTTTATTAAGCTTTTCGGCTCAGGCGGAAAGTTTGACCATTGCAGCGGCTTCGGATTTGAAGTTTGCTTTGTCGGAGATTCGTCAGCAGTTTTTGGTGAAGCACACCGGAGAGCGGGTGAATATTGTGTATGGCTCTTCTGGCAAATTTGCCCAGCAGATTGAGAATGGAGCGCCTTTTGACCTCTATTTTTCCGCTTCAATTAAATACCCGCAGCGGTTGGCTAAAAAGGGATTTGCTGCCACAGAACCTAAGCTCTATGCCATTGGAAAAATCGTGCTGTGGAGTGCTCGGGTGGACGCTTCAAAGGTGCAGTTGAAAGACTTGGATCGCTCTAGGTTTCGCCGTATTGCCATTGCCAATCCTGCTCATGCGCCCTATGGTTTACGAGCAAAGCAGGCCTTACAGTCTGCGGGGGTGTGGCAGGCCGTTCAGCCTAAATTGGTGATGGGGGAGAACATTGCTCAAACGGCGCAGATGATAGAGATGGGGGGAGCGGATATTGGCGTGATCGCCCTCTCTTTGGCTTTGAGCCCTCGGCTCTCTCAGCGGGAGGGCTATGGCGTCATTCCGCAAAATCTGTATCAGCCCTTAAAGCAGGCCTATATTGTCACTCAGCATGGGGTAAACAATCCTTTGGCCTATGATTTTGTTAAGTTTATGCAGACAGCAAAGGCTCAAACCATTATGAAAAAGTATGGATTTGAAGTACAGTAATGGATTGGCTGGCCTTAACCCCTGACGAGTGGCAGAGCATTGTCCTCACTTTAAAATTAGCAGCCTATACCAGCGGAATTTTGCTGGTATTGGGTTTTCCCTTGGCCTGGTGGTTGGCTTTTTCTCACTCCCGTTGGTCTTCTTTTGTCTCTGCGGTGGTAGCCTTGCCTCTGGTGTTGCCTCCGGCGGTATTAGGATTTTATCTATTAATCACTTTAGGCCCTTACGGTTGGGTGGGCAAAACGCTAGAGGACTGGGGTTTTCACCATCTGGCGTTTAGTTTTGAAGGCATTTTAATCGGCTCAATTCTCTACTCTCTTCCCTTTGCGGTGCAACCTTTGCGTGATGCCTTGTCTACCATGCCTCAAACGCCAATACAGGCAGCGGCTACCTTAGGAGCGGGGGCAGTGGATCGATTTTTTACGGTAATTCTGCCCTTGATTCGCAGTGGGGTTTTGTCTGCACTGGTCATTGCCTTTGCACACACTTTGGGAGAGTTTGGAGTGGTGATTATGCTGGGAGGCTCTATTCCTGGAGAAACCAAAGTGGTGTCGATAGCCATTTACGACTACACTCAAGAGCTGAACTATGAAGCAGCACATCGCCTGTCTGCCATTTTGTTGATGCTCTCCTTTCTGATTTTGGCACTGTTTTATAGTATCAATCGTCGGTTCATGGCACCGAATAGGCTCAACTGATGACCACTTTAACCTTTAATCTACGCCTTCAATATGCGGACTTTCAATTGCAAACTGGAGAAGTGGCGGTGCCATTGGCAGGGATTACCGCCATCTTTGGCCCCTCCGGATGTGGAAAGTCCAGCCTGATTCGTGCCTTAGCGGGGCTGGAAAAAGCCCAAGGTGAAGTGTGGTTTGGTGACGAGGTTTGGCAGCAGGAGGGCGCTTTTAAGCCGGTGCACCTGCGGCAGATTGGCATGGTGTTTCAAGACGGGGGTTTACTTCCCCATCTCAGCGTTCAGCAGAATTTGGACTATGCGATAAAGCGTTCCAAAATTTCAAAGGCGAAGGCTCAACACTGGATAGAGCGGTTTCAGCTGCAACCGCTGTTAAAGCAGTATCCACATACCCTATCTGGCGGTCAAGTCCAGCGGGTAGCCATTGCCCGGGCTCTGCTGGCGAATGCGAAAATTTTAATGCTAGATGAGCCCATGTCTGCGCTTGACTGGCAGAGCAAAAATGATTTGATGCCACTGATTAAACAGGTGGCTGACGAGGACAAAGTGCCCGTGTTATTGATTACGCACTCACCCGATGAGGTTGAGCGACTAGCAGATCGACTGCTGTTGATGAAGCAAGGGCGTGTGGAGCAGTTGTGCAGCCTGCAGCAGGCTTTGGCCGATCCAGATTCACCGCTGTTTGACCATCAAGGTGCTGTGTCGGTTTTGTGGGGGCAGTGGCAGCTCAACCCGTCTGAGTCGCTACCAGGCATGCAGCCGGTGCAGATTGGGCGCCAAACCCTATGGTTGCCCGCTTTGGAAAATCCACAGATCAAGCGTAAAAATGAAACCGTGCGGATGCGGGTTTTGGCAAGGGATGTGAGTCTGTCGCTGTCAGAGCCTGAAGGCTTAAGCATTGTGAACCACCTGCAAGGGGTGGTGGTGGCCTTGATTCCTCAGTCAGAGCACAAGGTGTGGGTGAAGCTTCAGCTTCCGGATGAGCAGACTCTATTTTCAGAGATTACCGCCTACTCTTGCCAGCGATTACAGCTACAAGCAGGACAACAAGTTTTTGCGCTTATCAAGTCTGTAGTGGTCAGTGTGTGATGTGTTGTTTAAAGGTGGAAAACCTGGGGTTTAAAGTGGCAGACAAGCCGCTTTTGCAGGGGATAACGCACACCTTTGAGGCAGGCAGCATTACCGCGGTGATTGGTACCAATGGCGCTGGGAAAAGTACCCTTTTACACTGTTTGAGTGGGGACTTGTCGCCAACAGAGGGAGAGGTTTGGTTTCAAGGCAAGCCTCTGTCTCAATGGCGTATTGAGGCTTTGGCAGAGCGGCGATCGGTGCTGGGGCAGGGCGTGGACTTTGCCTTCCCTTTTTCAGTGGCTGAAGTGGTCTCATTGGGACTGGAAGGGGGCACACTGTCAAGTTCACAACAGCATCAGCGATTGCAGGCTTTGTTGGCAGATTTTGACTTGCTGGCATTAAAAGATCACAGCTACTTGACGCTGTCAGGGGGTGAAAAGCAGCGGGTGCAGTTGGCGCGGGTCTTTGCTCAGTTGTCACCGGATCAGCTTGCCCAGAGCTGGCTATTTTTAGATGAGTGGTCAGAGGGGCTGGATTTGAAGCACCAAAAGCAGGTGGGGCAGTTGATTCGGCAGATGGCTCGGAGTGGCGTGGGGGTGGTGATGATTTTGCACGACTTGAATCTAGTCAGCCAGTGGGCAGAGCACTGCCTCTGTTTGCAGCAAGGTCAGGTGGTTGCAGAGGGACAGGTGACAGAGGTGTTGCAGAGTGAGACTTTGAGTCGGGTATTTGAAGTGCCTATTGAAGTCCTTCATCATGGCGAAAGAGTTTGTGTTCAGGTGAAATAAAAGGGCTGTCTTGCGGTCTTTATGTTGAGGTGTCTAGGAAACAAATTATGCAAGATAAACGCAAATTTTTTGAGCAGGTGGTGCGTACTTACAGCACCGACCTGTATCGATATGCTTTTTGGTTGAGCAAAAATCCAACCGTGGCAGAGGACTTGGTGCAAGAGAGTTTTATGCGTGCGTGGCGTTCTATTGATCATCTTAAAGATGAAAAGGCAGCCAAGGCGTGGTTAGTGACCATTATCCGACGGGAAAATGCGCGGCGATTTGAAAAATATTCACCGGTGGTGTTGGAGTTGGACGAAGCCTTGGCGCAAGAGACAGACGCTATGGGGCCATTGGAAACTTTGGAGCAGCAACAGATATATCAAGCCATCATGCAGTTAGATGAAAAATATCGTGAGCCGTTATTGTTGCAACTGATAATGGGCTTTACCAATACCGAAATTGCCGAACAGATGGGTGAAGAGCAGGCAACGATTAATACCCGACTGTTTCGTGCTCGTAAGCAACTTAAACAGATATTTAATAGCGCCCCTGAACAAAAAATGGCAGGGAGAAAACAATGAGTGCAGAGTTGAAAGAACAAAAAAATAACCCTTCGTCTTTTGTAGAGCCATTAGATGAGCTTTCCTTTTTCCAGCGAGTGATGCAAAACCCAGAGCAGTTGGATGAGCAGGTGCAAGCTTTTCTGGCAGAGAACCCTGAGCAAAAACGGGTGGTGCAACAGGCACGGAAAATGAATCAGGTGTTAAAATCCGCTTTAACTGCCGTACAGCCACCAGAGCAATTGACTGACAAGATTTTACTGCAAACCACCCAGTCAGAGAGCACCATTATGGGCTGTTTAAAAACCCTCCATAATCTTTGTTGGCAGCGGTTGCAAAAGCTTACTCAATGGTTAAAGGAGAAGCTGGTGGAGGAAAAATGGCGATGGGTAAGTGGCAGTGCTTTAGCATCAGCTATATTGCTGGTCGCCTTGATGCCGCAAATTAAGGGGCTCAATACCTCTTCACCAGCAGTTATTCAAGGAGAGCAGATCGCCACAATTGAACAGGCATTATTGGAGCATCTTCACAAACACCCCGACTTGGTTAAAAAAACGGATGTGGTTCCTGTAGAGCAGTTGCAGGCTAAACTGGAAGCGTTTGGTGCCAGTTTGGCGCAGCCAATGGATTTTGTGACCCATGTTTCGGAGTGCAATATCCATGGCATTAAAGGGTTACACTTAGTGGTTCAGAGTTTTAGTGGACCGGTGACCGTAATTATGCTCCCCAAGGTAACAGTGCCTGAGATGGTGGCTTTTAAAGAGCAGGTGGTTCAAGGAGAACTGGTGCCCGTCAAAGGTGCTACTTTAGCCATTTTAGGTCATAACCTGACCCAGATAGGCTGGGCTCAGATGGCTATGCTAAACCATATTAACTTTGGGGAAAAGCCCAAGAAAAAACAAGAGTCTTAAGCCTAAATCCTTCAAAATCCCCAGTCCTGCCAAGTTAATACAGTTTTTAAAGACTTATTAAACATGGCAGGGCTGGGGATTTTGGCATTTTTGTGGCCGCTTTTTGAGTTTTTTAGATTTGTTTAGCCCTTTGTTAAGGAAGCGCTGATTAAATCGCTTGAGCTTCTGCGGGACTTTAAGGGGGCAGA
>CAYOOU010000078.1:0-7077 GCA_964405635.1 uncultured Piscirickettsiaceae bacterium | reverse complement strand
AGAAGCTGCTCTAGCCTGTTTACCCAATTGTGTCATATAGTCTTGAACAGACATCCTATCTCCTCTTTCTTAGAGACCTTTGTATGAGTGAGACGCGAGCTAAAAATGAGATAAAACTTTTCTAATCGAGGCGGAAAACGCGGTCAATAGCCCGCTATTGGCAAGTTTTCCAACGAAGAGTAGGGAAGTTTTAGCCATTTTTAGCCGTGGATTCACTCATGCAAAGTTCTCTTTTAGGCCTTTTTCATATATTCGGCTACCAATACCAACTGTACCCCATTGATTTTGCCTTCAATGTGCTTAGGGTTGTCAGTCAAATGAATGCCTCGCACCATGGTGCCGCGCTTAGCGGTAAAGCCCGCTCCTTTGACATCTAAATCTTTAATCAGGATAACATTATCCCCTTCTTGCAAAATGGTGCCGTTGCTGTCACGAGTGGGTTCACGGTCGTCCTCTTCTTCGGTTTCCATGCCCGCTTCTGCCCAGCTTTTTACATCGTCTTCCAGATACATCATATCCAGTAGGTCTTGCGGCCAACCTTCTGAGGCAATACGGTGCAATAAACGATAGGCCATGACCTGCACTGCTGGCTCTTGACTCCACATAGAGTCATTTAAGCATCGCCAGTGATTAGGATCCATTTTTTCTGGATTCTCAATTTGATCACGGCAAGTTTCACACACTAAAACCGACTGCTCGGCACTACCATCAGAGGGGCTGACAGCATAAACACTCAAATTATCTTCCGCACCACACAATTCACACTTATTAGCACTGCGTTCTTTTAGTTGTTGTTCTACAGACATTTTTCTCTCCTAATCTAAGAGACCTTTACACGAGTGAATCCACGACTAAAAATGGCTAAAATTTCCCTACTCTTCGTTGGAAAACTTGCCAATAGCGGGCTATTGGCTGCATTTTCCGCCTCGATTAGGAAAATTTTATCTCATTTTTTGCTCGCGTCTCACTCGTGCAAAGGTCTCTAATCCAAATTTTCGTTTAATCTTTTGCATACTCCAGTAGGTGGCCATCACCACGACCGGCACCGCAATCCCTTTCCACACATCGACCGAAATGCCCATTAAGAGGTCATGCGGCAAAGACTTGAGGCCATAGCCAATCAAACTAACGCTGTAGTATGAGATCGCCGCGACTGAGAAGCCCTCTACCGTCTCTTGTAACTGGATCTGCTTTTTCGCTTGATATTTCAGCTCATTAAAAATCTCTTGGTTCTGCTGCTCCAAGCGGATATCAATACGAGAACGAACCAAGTCATTCTGCTGAAACACCTTCTTATTCAAGGAGTTAATCAGGCTAGTCAACAGCTGATTAGAGCGTTCAATCGGTTCAAGGGTTGTCATCACAAAGTTTTGGTAAGACTCCACTTCAGACAGACGCTCTTCTCGAATCAAGCCCAGCAAGCTTTTCACCAAAGAGATATATTCCCGCGTAGCGTGAAGCGTGCGATGAGAACCCGTATCCAAACTCTCAATTTGCACCGAAAGTTCGGTTAGCCGCTTATAAAGCTGCTCATCACTGTATTTTTCTAATTTGTCTTCCAGTTCCAAAGAGACTGAGCGCAACTGCGCATCAAAATAGTCAACTCGAGTGAGTAGCTCATTTTTTTCGACCAAAAAGGTCAAAGCAGCCATATAGAAGGCGTTGAGCATAACTAGACGATTAATAAACCGTCCCAACTCGTTAACCGACACCTGATCATTACTCACCACCACAAAAGGAATCGTACCCGTCTCATCACGGGTAAGACTGGTCACCATAATCAGCTTGTTTTTGCCATAGATGCCGCCAAATTGCCGCTTGGCAAGCAAGTAAGAGCAGTACTCCTCTGCTGATATCTCTTGAGGTGCCCCTTCACAAAATAAGATATCAATGTAAAACGCACTAACCAACACTCCAGGAATTTCAGTCACCCAGTGTGAAGGTAGTTGAGAAACAGGTGGAACAACTTTTCCCGCCTCCTCAGATCTTGGCGCAATAATCTCATAGACCGTTAGCTCATCAAACTGAGTCATTTTGATTTTAAAGTCTTGAAAGACGACCAGATGACTCATTAAGGTCTTTTGATGGTTAGGCGTTTCAACAAAGCTATTTTCTAACAACTCAAAATGAGCCTCTTCCTCTTCTCTTTGAGAAGGGGCTGCTTTCATCACCAAGACCGAAACAACCTCCCCCTTTTCAATAGGTTCATAGGTGTGACTGAGGATCGCTTTCTCCACCTGATCCATATCTTGGTGCTGCTTAGGTAAAGGAACTGTCAACATTGAAGGATCCATCATTTTAAAATTCGTATTCTAACATAACCGTTCTGATCATATTTAAAGTGCAAACTCACTCTCCACTTATCTGCAAAACCATCTTCTGCAAGGTTTGCCACACCTGCTCTGGCTGAGCTGATTGTAGCCCCTTAATCTGCAAATCTGCCTGCAGTGCTAGACTTAGAAGGCTAGCCCAAAGCGAAGCTGGGTGGCGTTGCAGGGCTTGACGGTAGGCCTGCTGTTTGGACTGCCAAATGCGATGCTGTTTAAACAACTGCGCCATCCCCGCTGCCCCCTGCTGCTGTTGCGCTTGAGCCAAGCTATAGAGCAGCCGAATCTCTTTGGCCAACAACCAGAGCACAATCGGGGCTTCCAAGCCTTCCTGTTGCAGTCGTTGCAGAATTTGCAAGGCATAGGCTTGCCGCCCTTGCAGCATTGCATCTGAAAGGGCAAAAAGCTGATAGTGGGCTTGGTCTGCCACACTTTCCTCAATTTGTGCATCGCTTAAAGTCACCCCTTCGCCAAACTGCAACCACAGTTTTTGCAGGGCTTGGTCTGCAGCCAACAAATTCCCCTCTACCCGTTGAGCCAAGGCCAAGGCCGCATCATGGGAGAGGGTTAAACCATATCGTTCTGCCCGTTGACGACACCAATTTGGCAGTTGACGCGCCTCTACCGGCTTAGCCTGCACCACCAATCCAGACGCCTCGATGGCCTGCACCCATTTGGATTTGAGTTGACGACCATCTAACTTATCACACCGAATCAGTAGCACAATCTCATGTGACTCACCGCGATATTGCTCACACCACTGCTGAATAAATTGCGTGCCTAGTTTACCAGGCGTGCCTTTAGGCATCTCCAGCTCAATCACCCGCTGATTGGAAAACAAGCTACCGGCTTGAGTCTCCATCTGCAACCCTTGCCAATCAAAGTTGCTCTCCACTTCAAACCGTTCTCGTTGTAAATAGCCCTGCTGCTGTAACTGCTGCCACAAGGCATCTTTCGCATCTCGTTGATAAAGGGGCTCATCGCCAAACAGCAGATAAGTCGCAACGGGACGATGTCGACCCGATTGCAACTGTTGAATAAACTCTGGCGCTTGAATCATGGAGAAACGGAAGGTTGAAGCACTGAGCCAACAGGTTTTGACACGGTTTGTGGCACTTGTGCCGGCAGGGCTGGGGATTTTGACGCTTTTTCAAGCTGCAGCGGCGCAACTTCGCTTAATCTTTGCATTATCTGTTGCACCACCTCTTGTCGCATCAAGTTTTGCTGTGAAGCCTGCTCGCGTTCAGCAGCTAAAAGAGCATTAGGATCAATGCTGCGATCTCGATAGCTCACCGCCACCCCTTGCTCCACCACTTTGCCAGAAACAACTGCCATCAAGGTAAAAGGCTGTTGCAGTTTCAACAGCTCCGCGGTCACCTGTCCTTGTCCATTTTTGGCAGTGGTAATTCGCTGGAATTGTGTCGCAGAAAGTTTGAGTAGCACTTGGGCTTGAGTCTCTGATGGCACCAGCCGAACCCCTTGGGCTTGCAACTGCTGCTTTAACTGCTGCAGTAAACGGCCATCTACCGTACCTAAAGACTCAATTTTAACGGATGAAAATGCCAAAGTGCGAATCTGCCCATTGGCATCCAATCCTCTCAGATGAAAACCGCAGGCGGTGAGGGTTAAAAAGAGCCAAACCAGCAACAATGCCGCCATTGCTTTGCCACCAACAGACAAAGCGCTGTGTGGGCTCATCTCGTGCAAAGGACTCATTTCAGCCTTTCACCACCAAGTTTACCAAACGGCCAGGCACCACGATTTCTTTCACAATCTCCTTACCGTCGGTGTAGTTCTGAACGGATGACTTCGCTGCGGCCAAAATGACTTCTTTATCAGCGTCAGCGGGTACTTGGATTTTGCCGCGTAGCTTGCCATTGACCTGCACCATCAGCTCAATCTCGTCTTGTACCAGCGCTTGCTCATCCACCTGTGGCCACGACTGATCTAGAATCAATCCTTCCTTGCCAAGGGCTTCCCACAATTTCTGCGTGATGTGTGGCACCATCGGCGAAAGGACAAGCACCAACACTTCTAATGCTTCCTGCATCACTTGACGATCTAGCTCTGACTGGGGCTTAAACTTACCAATCTCGTTCATCAGCTCCATGCTGGCGGCTATGGCAGTGTTAAAGTGCATACGACGCCCCATATCATCGGTCACCTTCTGCAGGGTTTGGTGCAACTTCAGGCGTAACGCCTTCGCCGCTTTATCCAGCCCCTCTTGGCTTTGACAAGCGGACACCACACCTTGAGCGGCATGCTCCTGCACCTGTCGCCAAACACGATTCAAGAAGCGGTGCGCACCCTCAACCCCTTTATCCGACCACTCCAAGCTCTGCTCTGGTGGAGCGGCAAACATAATAAACAGGCGAACGGTGTCAGCACCATATTTTTCAATCAGCTCTTGCGGATCGACGGTATTGCCTTTGGACTTAGACATCTTCGCACCATCTAGCAATACCATGCCTTGAGTTAATAGGTTTTTAAAAGGCTCATCACAATGTACCAGCCCCTCATCTCGCATCAATTTATGGAAGAAGCGGGCATAAAGCAGATGCAAGATGGCGTGTTCAATCCCACCGATATACTGATCGACCGGTAGCCAGTGGTCTGCACGCTCGTCCAACATCGCTTGATCATTGTCCTTAGAAGTGTAGCGGGCGTAGTACCAGCTGGACTCAAAGAAGGTATCAAAAGTATCGGTCTCCCGCTTGGCACGACCACCACACTGCGGGCAGGTGCAGTTTTTAAAACTTTCCATCTTCGCTAGAGGAGAGCCGCTGCCATCTGGAATCACATCCTCTGGCAACATCACTGGCAAATCTTGCTCAGGCACCGGCAAGGCACCACAGGCCGGGCAGTAGATCACCGGAATGGGGCACCCCCAATAACGCTGACGGGAAACGCCCCAGTCACGCAAACGGTAGTTGACCTGCTTCTCGCCTAGGCCGAGTTCGCCCAGTTTTTTGGCAAAGGCTTCCAGCGCCTCTTCTGAGCGCAGACCATTAAACTCACCAGAGTTGATTAACATGCCTTTTTCGGTAAAGGCGTGCTCAGAAACATCAGGCGCTTCACCTTCTACAGGTGCGATAACGACCTTCATCGGTAAGCCATACTTTTGAGCGAACTCCCAGTCCCGCTGGTCATGAGCTGGTACAGACATCACGGCCCCGGTGCCATAGCCCATCAACACAAAATTGGCTGCCCAAACAGGAATCTCTTCGCCGGTAATGGGGTGTTTGACCCGAATGCCAGTATCCACCCCTTTCTTCTCCATCTTCTCCATATCCGCTTCCGCGGTAGAGATGTGAGAACACTCATCAATAAACCGCTCTAAAGGCTCATTGCCAACGGCGGCCTTTTTCGCCCAAGTGTGCTCAGCAGCAATGGCAACATAGGTCACGCCCATGAGCGTATCAGGACGGGTGGTATAAACCTTCAACGGCTCCTCTGTCTCCACGCCCTTAGCAGCTGGGAAGGCAATCTGCAAACCGGTGGACTTACCAATCCAGTTTTTCTGCATGGTTTTTACCTGCTCAGGCCAACCCTCCAGTTTATCCAAATCTTCTAGCAATTCTTCCGCATAATCGGTAATTCTTAAGAACCACTGAGCAATTTCTTTTCGCTCTACTGGCGCACCTGAACGCCAGCCTTTGCCATCAATCACTTGCTCATTGGCCAGCACAGTCTGATCCACAGGGTCCCAGTTCACCACCGACATTTTGCGATAGACCAACCCTTTGGCCATCAAGCGGGTAAAGAGCCACTGCTCCCACTTGTAGTACTCTGGATGACAGGTGGCTATCTCACGACTCCAGTCATAACCCAGCCCCAACTGCTTCAGTTGGTTTCGCATATAAGCAATATTTTCAAGCGTCCACTTAGCAGGTGCCACCTTATGCTGCATGGCCGCATTCTCGGCCGGCAAACCAAAGGCGTCCCACCCCATAGGTTGAAGGACATTTTTCCCCTGCATCCGCTGGTAGCGACTGATCACATCGCCAATGGTGTAGTTGCGCACATGCCCCATGTGTAGTTTTCCGCTTGGGTATGGGAACATGGAGAGGCAGTAGAACTTCTCCTTGCTCTCGTCCTCCTTAACTTCAAACACTCGATTCTCTTCCCAGATTTTCTGGATTTCACTTTCAATGGCTTTTGGTTGGTATTCGCTGGTCATGGTAGTACAATGATTCCATAAGTTTAAAAATAATCACATTATTATAGCAGGTGACGAAATGGCCGAGAATAAACTGATGCACGCCTATAGCCAAATTTTGCACAAGGCGAAAGAAGAACTAAAGGCCTTGGAAGAGAAAAGCTGGGATAAGCTCGTCAAGCTCATTGACAAAACAGAATATCAAGCCTCTAAGCTGGGAGAGCTCACGGAAGAAGAGTTAACTCAAGTACGTAATGACCTAAAAGCTGATATTCACAGCCTAGCCGAGTACTTACAGGATTTAGAACAAGGGGTTGAAGATTTTTTAGAGATGGATTTGCCTGTACTGGAAGAGTATCTGGCAGAAAAGGCGCTGAGTTTGGCGGACCCCACTGAATTGACCATTCTCCGACTGCGGATGATGGCCGCTATGGAAGATGCAAAAAAGCATAAGCACTCTTATGAGTATAACCAAACCAAGCACTAACCTTTAACACAAAAAAACCAACCTTTCTGGTGCAAGTTAATTGCACATACTAAAAAGCCCCGCCAAGAACGAACTTGACGGGGCTTCATCTTTTCTAGAGAACA
>CAYOOU010000077.1:0-7116 GCA_964405635.1 uncultured Piscirickettsiaceae bacterium | reverse complement strand
ATAATTTTTTAATTAGATAATTTAAGGATTCTGACATTTAATAGCGGACTTAGAATTATCACAATCAGAGGAGCAAAAATGGAAATTAAGCCTTATCAACCTAAATGGTGGAAAGATTACTACACCCCTTGGGACTGGTTCTTTATCCTACTGATACTAATAGGCACCTCGGCTATTCTATGCTACGGCCTCCTTGATAGCACTTTTGATTGGAAAGGAGCTGTTATAGGACTCATTCCAACCATACCTGCGGGTTTAATCTGGTTTATGAAAAAGAAAGAAAACTGGATCAATGCCCTACCCAGCTATATGACAGTAAAACTCCACGATCACAATGAAAATATAGTCGGACAAGTAGAGTTTATTCCCATCCAAAACAATAGCGATCTTCGCTCCCAAGCTCAAACAGTACTGAAAACACTAAATAACGGAAAAAACTTAAATTTGGAGCTGTTTATTCGGCATGACAACATCGAAAGCCAAGTCATTAAAGACTCTTTTAATAAAGATGAACCTTGTGAACTCAAAACTGTCAGAATTAACTTGACCGAACCTGTTGAGCATAAAGACATACCAAGCATTCAAAATATAAAGGCCAACACCTATCTTAAATGGAGTCCTTTGCAGAACGAAACCAAACCAAGCCTACAAAAAATACAACCATCTGAGGAAAACGCATGAAACAACTTCACGCCACCTACCAAATCAACACCCCTATGTTTTTAGGAAACCAAGAAGGTATCTGTGATGACAACATTCGCCCCACCAGCTTTAAAGGCATGCTCCGTTTTTGGTGGCGTGCACTAAACTGGTCAAAATGCTGGGTTGATGCCGTTCAAAATGAAAAAGAAGCTTTAAAACGCCTACACCAACGAGAAGGAAAACTGTTTGGGTTAGACGCTGACCAGAGAGGTCAAGGACTGTTTTTACTCTCACTAACCAACCACTATCCAGGAAACGAAAAGAAATATCATACTATAGATTATCAAACCATCTCTGGACAACATGGTAGTTTTCTTGCCTATGGGATGCAGGGAAACCCCAACAGAGCACAACCTTCAAGAAATGCCATTAAACCTGAACAAACCTTTAGTGTCACACTGCTTGCAAAACCTAAAGCGACTCAAACAGATATAGAATCCATTGAAGATGCTCTCACCCTAATGGGACTGATGGGAAGTTTAGGCGCTAAAGCCCGTAATGGATTTGGCTCTTTAACGCTCACGAAATTAAATAATGAGGCTTTTGAAATCGAGAGTCTCGATGACTTTACAACACAACTGCAAAACTTATTGAAAAAATACCCTATTCAACAAGTTCAAACCCTTCCGCCTTATACCGCTTTTAGTTCTCACACAAGGTTAGTTAAAAAGAAGAACTCATTAAAAGAACTCAACAATCATTACAAACAGTTTGCTGAAGAAAATGATAGTAACCGAGCAAAAAAATTTTTAGGACAACCCAGAAAAAACCCTCAGGGTCAAAATATATACGGCTCAATGCAAGAACGCCGAGCTTCCCCCCTACTGATGCACATCCTAAAAACTGCTGACAAGCAAACACACGCTCTAATCCTTTTCCTTCCTGCACAGTGGAAGCATGGCGAAAACACCACAGTAGAAAATTACAAAACAATTTATCAATGGCTCAGTGAAGGACAATCCATTTCACTTAAAGGAGGGCAAAACGCATGACCCAATACTTTCACTTTACCCTAGGTCCTGTTCAAGGCTTTGTGGCACAAGCTCGCCGTACTCGAGATCTCTGGTCAGGCTCTTTTTTGCTCTCCTTTTTATCTGCAGTGGCGATTAAAGAAACCCAAAAACAAGGGGGAAAAATACTCTTCCCTCTTCCAGATCAAGATTTTCTAGATGCCCTTGAAACAGGCGGACAACACTCTCAGCCTCAACAAGGCTCCATTCCCAACCGTTTTAAAGCAGAAGTAGTGGAAGATTTTGACCCCAAAAAAGTGATCCAAGCAGTTGAAAAAGCGTGGCAGTCCATCGCTGACCAAGTGTTACAACAAGATTTAAAAACACACCCTCAGTGGGGCAATAAACAACAACAAAACTGGGATATCCAAATTCAACATTTCTGGGAAATGGTCTGGGCGATTACAGAAGACAAAGCCGATGCCGCCATTTTAGACAAACGCAAAAACTGGCGTAGCCACCTTCAGCCCACCCAATATAGCGACAAATGTATGATGATGGAAGGCTACCAAGAACTCTCTTGTACAGAAAGACCCAATGCCAAAGCACAAAAAGATTTTTGGAAAATACTTCAATCCCAATATAAAACGGATCTCAGAGAAAATGAAAAACTCTGTGCCATGGCCTTTGTTAAAAGACGATTTGCTCACCATTTTGCCAATCTATCCGTTAATATGCCCTCAAGCTGGACTTTAAAAGGCTGGAAACTCCCGCCCAATGTCCCCTCGGTGCAGTACCTTGCTGCTGTCCATTGGCTAGAGCAGCTACTTCAAAAACAAGCTGAAGACCCAGAAGTAAAAAACATTGCGGATACCTTCTATCAACAAGCCCAAAAGATAGTTTCTTTAGGTGAAATCCATTCCAAAATCAACTGCATCCAAGCCGCACCTTTTCACCCTATCGCCAACTTGGATGGGGCTGTCTTTTATCCCAGCCTACTAGAAAGTGGCAGCAGTTTTGACCGCCCACAACCCAGATTGCTTAAAGCACTCAAACAGCTCAATAAGGCCGCCAACCAAGAACCTGTTTCACCCTTCTTTGCTGTACTTATGCTGGATGGTGACTCACTAGGTGTACAAATGTCAGATCCCGCCAAACAGGCTGACATCTCGAAAGGTCTAGACACCTTTACCAAAAAAGTCCCCCGCATCATCCATCAAAACAACGGGTTTCTCATCTATGCAGGCGGAGATGATGTGCTGGCCATCCTACCACTGGAAGATGCAATCCAAGCCGCCATTGAGTGCCGTACACACTATTTAGATTGCTTTAAAAATACCTCTGTCAACACCACGCTTAGTGGTGCCATTGAATTTGTCCACATCAAATCCCCCTTGATGAAATCCATCTTCAATGCCCACCAACTTTTAGATGAAGTCGCCAAAGAACAGACAGGGCGAGACGCCATCGCCATTAGAGTGATGAAACCAGGCAATGAAAATGCTATCTGGTCTATGCCTTGGCAATATGCACTAGACCAACAAAACAGCTTCCTACTCGAAAAGCTTTCAACCCTCTTTAAAGATGGCAGTGCAGACGGAAAAGGACTCTCCAGCCAATTTATTTACAAACTGCGAGACCAATACCAAAATTTTCAGCTCAATGACTTTCAAGAGGATGAATTGGAAGACCTACTCTTAGTGGACTACCTTGGTTCAGGTAAAGCACTACTCTCTGAAGCAGAAGCCAGAGACCTAATCAAACTTTTAACACAACTCTCAACCCGATACCACAGAGAAAGTATTGAGCAAGACTATACCCCCATAAAACAAATTGACATGAATGCTGCTTTAATCGCAAGATTCTTAGCCCAAAAAGGAGTGGAATAAGGTGGAATTTCAAATCAACTTCAACCAAATCGACAGCTGGTTTTTTAAAGAAAGCCGCCCCATGAATTCACTTGGCAATAACGAAATGCAAAGTCTCTTTCCGCCCACCGCCTACACTATGAGCGGCGTGGTTCGCTCTCTATTGGGTGAACACGCCCAACTTAACTGGTCAGCCTACCGAAAAGGCGATGGCACTCAACACAACCTAGATTCCAATATTGATTTTTGTCAAGAAATCGGTAATCCCAAACAACCCAATGATCTTGGTAACTTTCAATTACAAGGATTTTTTCCAAGTTATCAAGAAAAGCCACTTCTGCCCGCTCCACTCAACTTAGTGCACAAAAAAATCGACACTCAAGACACCTACCACCGTATGCAAATTTCTAAAGAAAGCTATCAAACAGACCTTGGAAAAATCCGACTGGCAGAGTTACCCGATGAACTAAAGGGTGCCAAACCTTTAGAAGAAACTTGGGTCAGCCTTTCACTTTTTGAACAACTCCTACAAGGCAAACTGCCTCAAAAAAATACTTCTGAAGTGCATCCAAAAGAGCAAGTCCTCACCACAGACCCAAGGCTAGGCATTGCCATTAACACCAAACAACGCACAACCCTTAAAGGACAACTCTACCAAACCGCACATATTCGTCTTGCTAAAGGTTACGCTCTTAGCCTTTTTGCACACTTTAATGAAGCCCTTAACCCTCAACAAGGTTTCATCCGCTTTGGTGCAGAAGGCAGACAAGCCCATGCAAGCGTTCAAGCTCACAGCCTAAAGATCACACCCCCCACACTCAAAGGAGACGAAAAAGGACTGATTCTCTACTTCTTAACCCATGCCAACTTTGAATCTCACTTCATTCCAGAAGGGTTTAAGAAAACAGAAAAAAATGGGCAAACTCTTTACCAAGGAGAAGTCCATGGCATCCCACTCACTATTGAATCCATGATCCTAGGCAAAGCCATTAGAGAAGGCGGCTGGGATCTTGCACACCACAAACCCAAACCCGCCCCACAACTCATTCCTGCGGGCAGTTGTTGGTATATCACCACCCCAGATTTAGAAAAAGCCATCTATACCCTACATCTCTCCCATCTTGGGCAAGAAACACAATTCGGTCGTGGTCTAATAGCCTGCGGCCTTTGGAAATAATCAAGAGGAAACACACATGAAAACAAAAATGATCGGACTATTTGCAGAAACTTCTATCCACGCTGGAGCAGGCAGCTCTACTGGCATTATTGACCTACCCATTATGCGAGAAAGCCACACCAACTACCCCTGCATTTTTGGCAGTGCCTTTAAAGGTGCTTTACGCGCCAAAGCAGAAGAAAGCTGGACACAAGCAGATCAAAAAGATCAAATCCAAAATATCTTCGGCTCCGAAGCCAGTGAATCAGATGCTTGGGCAGGGGCTGTCATGGTCTCAGATGCACGGCTTTTATGGCTACCTGTGCGTTCACTCAACGGACACTTCAAACTGGTCACCTGCCCCTACATCCTCCAAAGATGGCAAAGAGATAGCCAACGCCTAGGAGAAAATGCCCCCGCTCTACCTTCAGAGGTTACAAATATGGCGATAGATGAAAACCAAAACTGCTATATCATCAAGGAAAGCAAAAAATGCATCTATCTTGAAGAGTTCCAATACCACCCTAAAAACCTCTCTCAAAGCGAAGAGTTACTCCAAGCCCTTCAAGCATTTGTACCTGAGGGCTACAATATTGCAGACAAACTCTGCATTGTCAGCGATGAGCAGTTTGCCCATCTTGCCACCATTGCCACCGCTGTGACTCCCCACATTGCCATTGAAGATGAAAAGAAAACCGTCAAAAAAGGCGCCCTATGGTATGAAGAGACCCTCCCAGCAGACACCCTATTTTATAGCATTGTCGGTACCGAAGCGGTTCGCAAACCCTCAGCCAACCAAACTGCAGAAGAAGTCTGGCAAATCATCCAACAAATTTTTAAAGATGCCCCCTACCTCCAAATAGGCGGCGGCGAAACGGTCGGCATGGGCTGGGTACAGCTCACCGCCATCAATACAGAGGAGGCGCAAGCATGATCCAAAACATCCAACAACAAAGAGCCCAACATGCCCTCCAAAAAATCAGAGCATGGAAACAAAACCCCAACTACTCCGAAAAAAGGTTCCGCAGTTACGCCAGCAACCTTCCCTCCATGGTGATTACCAATGGACTTGGTCAAGCAGCGGCCTTCTGCTTAACTAAAAGCGAAGCAGAATACAAAGTCCTTTATGACCTCCTCAGCGGTTGGCTCATCACCGAACGAAAAGTATTCGGCAATGCCGCCCCTTCGGAGCTAATTGACGCCATCACTCAAGCGGATATGCAAACCTATCAAAACGCCCAAACCGAAGCCCTACTTTACCTAGGTTGGGTGAAAAAACTGGTAAAAGGTTTAATGAGAGAAGAGGACTAAACCATGCCAAGACGACTCCCTTTATATCTCCAAGCCCAAGAGGTTAAATTTTCAGAGCTAGATAACCCACACGCAGGGCTTTGGTTTGAAAAATTCTTCAGTGACTTTGAAGAGCATTACACAGGCAAACAAGAAAGCCCCCAGATGTATCATGAGATCACCAACAACAAAGCCCAACCTAACAAATCTACTCTTGAGGCATACTTTAACCGACACTTCAAACTGGTTTCTGCCCAACAAGGACAAACCAAAGTTTTTGAAAACCAGTGGCACTTTGTCACAGGCATGGGACAAGACCATCCTATTGAAAATGGTTTTTCTTTTCATCCTCTGCTAGGCTGTCCCTATTTAGCAGGTGCAGCACTGAAAGGTCTGCTACGCCACTGGGTTAAACATTACCTAAAAGATGAACAAAAAGTTCTCGATTGGTTCGGCTCTGAAGATGATCAAAACCCCCAAATCGGTAGCCTCATCTTCTTTGATGCACTTCCCGTCACCTCTCCCAAACTCCTAGTGGATATCATGACGCCACACTATGGCGACTGGTATTTAAAAGGAGCAGATGGCACCATCGCTCCAGATGATGCAGAAAAACCCAATCCCATTTCATTTTTAGTCCTCGATAAAAACACCCAATTTGCCATCTCCATTGCTTCTCGCAAAAAAGGTGAAGAAGCAAAAAAAGATATTGAATCCGCTTTTCAAGAGCTTACCCAAGCCTTTGAACTCCTCGGTGCAGGTGCCAAAACTGCCACAGGATATGGACGATTTATAGAAGATAAAGAAAAGAGCAAAGCACTCCATAAAAAACAACAAAACCAAGCTGAAGAAGCCGCAAAATCTCCATTTATAAAAGAACTAGAGACCCTAGATAAAGCCTTTACAGAGCAAAAAAGATCTCCTAGTGCTGCTGCCGCCCAACCACTTAGAACATTTCTTATGGATTCCATGGAAAACAAACTTGATGAGCTCAGTCAAGAAGAACTTAAGTATTTAGAAGAGGTAGCAGATGCTTACAAACCCTCCAAAAAACAAGAAAAACGCTACAAAGCCTTAAAAGCAAAACTTAACAAATAAATGCTCTTCCCCCAACTCCCCCCACTCACAGGGCTGGCAATTACCCTCCGCT
>CAYOOU010000076.1:0-7173 GCA_964405635.1 uncultured Piscirickettsiaceae bacterium | reverse complement strand
CTTCCTTAAGAAACGCCAGCAGTTGCTGGCGTTTTTGCTTTTGGACACCTACAATAAGCAATAAAAATTGTTCTGGGAGGATAGTGTGAGATGACACCCTTTAGTAAAAAGGTGGGGGTTTTAGGAGCGGGTCAACTGGGACGGATGATGGCCATAGCCGGTTACCCTTTAGGACAGAAGTTTGGCTTTTATGGGTTCTCTCAAGATGAGCCCTCTGCTCTGCTGGGGCATATGTTTGAGCGCTCGGACGAGACAGATTCGGTGGAGGCCTTAGTACAGTTTGCTGATGTGATCACCTATGAAAGTGAAAATACCGATGTTGAACTGGTACGGCAGATAAGTAAAATCACGCCTGTCTATCCAGGCGAGAAGTCGCTGTTTGTCTCTCAACACCGCGGTCGAGAGAAAGCCATGTTTACTGACCTGGGCATTCCTTGTGCTCCCTATCAAATTGTCGATTCCTTGGAGAGTCTTCAATTGGCTGTATCCGAAATTGGCCTGCCAGCCGTATTGAAAACCACCACTGAAGGCTATGATGGTAAGGGGCAGTTTGTGATTAAGCGTGAAGATCAGATTGCTCAAGCTTGGGATAAGATTGGTGGGCGAGAGCTGATCCTGGAAGGCTTTATCAACTTTAAGCGAGAGCTCTCTATTATTGCCGTTCGTAGTCAAAATGATGAGCATGTGTTCTATCCATTGGTGCAAAATGTGCATCATGAAGGGATTTTGCGTTATACCATTGCGCCTGCTCGAGACATCTCAGAAGCCCTGCAGCAGCAGGCAGAAAAGTATATGCATGATCTGCTGGATGCTTTGGAGCATGTGGGGGTGTTGACTTTAGAGTTGTTTGAAACTGAAGATGGGTTGGTGGCTAATGAGATGGCGCCTCGAGTGCATAACTCTGGGCACTGGACGATTGAGGGTGCTTATACCGATCAATTTGAGAATCATATTCGAGCCATTACAGGTTTGCCATTGGGGAGTACCCAGCTTCGACAACCTCTAGCGGCAATGATTAATATTATTGGTAAAACAGGATCAGTTGAAAAGGTGTTGCAACACCCGAAAGCCTTTTTGCATCTCTATGATAAAGAGGAGCGACCTGGTCGTAAGCTGGGGCACATCAATATTGTGGCGGACAGTGAAGAGGAGCTGTTTGAAAGTATTCAACAGTTTCAGGTTTTTTTACCAAAATAGAGGTGAAGCGGTGAACCATAAGCTCAAGTTTTATCTAAAGCGTAATAAGGTGCTCTCACGACGGGATGCTTTGCAGTTGCTTTCAGACCTGCCACCCAATGTTTTTGAAGCAAAAACTTTTGAACCTAATCGAAAAGTTTTTTGGGGGGTGACAAGTGGGTTGTTATTCTTATTTTTGGTATTTGTCGGTGTATTGGTTTATGGGTGGTATGACGATAACTCCTCTGTTGTTGTAGGATTGGTTGGCGCTGTATTTGTGGCTTTGGGAATATTGGGAAACAGTGTTCATTATCGCAATCAAAAAGATCAAGCAGAAGCACAGGCTTATCGCAATGCGTACCATGTGGAGAAGGTATTAAAGCTCAGCAAGGTCATTGAGGACTTAACTCCACCCAATTTAAAGTCATCGATCGATCTTGGATTTTATAGTATTCAAGATTATCAAAAATATTACCAATCTTTACGACGGTTTATTCAGCATCATCAAAAGGGGCTAGAGGCGATAATTAAGGCGGAAGAGCAGGCGTTGATTGCAGCGGAAGAGGAAAGGCAGAAAATGTCCGATATCAACTTAATGGGCAAAGAGCAACGGGGCGAACGCAATCTTAAAATCCCGCCCAAACAGCGCGCCTTGCTGGAGCAGAAACGCAAACAACTTCTTGAAGGGATTTATGCAGATGAAGAGAGTGCACTTTCTCAGAGTGAGTCCCAGCCTTCTATAGAGTCAAAAAAATCTACGACGTCTTAACCTTTCTTAAAGCTGATTTACCTTTAAAGTCCTCAGTCCTGCCTTTCAATTTAAAGTCTATCTTTGGTCTATATGCAGGACTGGGGATTTTGACTGCTTGTTTATAGCTTTTTTAGTTGTTGAATGATATCGCTAGGGGTGAGGCTAGGGATATTTTGGGTTTGTATGGCCTGGTCGGCAGCTTGGGTGTGGAGTGCAACGCCGAGTTGTGCAGCCTCCGTTGGAGTGAAGCCTTGAGCCAGTAGGCTGGTGAGTATACCGGTGAGCACATCGCCCATGCCGCCCGTTGCCATGCCGGCGTTGCCTTGGGTGCAGAGCCAGGTTTCATTGCCATCAAAAATTAGGGTGCCGCACCCTTTCAGAATCCAAGTGCCCCCATAGGTTTCATGCAGGAGGGTAATGGCTTCGATGCGATCCTTTTGAATGGTTTCGACAGAGGTGTTGAGCAGTCTTGCTGCTTCTCCAGGGTGAGGGGTCAGAATGACCGTATTTGGGATGAGGTTGTCTAAGGTGGGATGCTCTGCCAAAAGGTTTAAAGCATCTGCATCCAGTACCCAAGATTTTTCACCCCTTGTTGAGTCTAGAACTTGTGGCAACAAGCTCTTAAAAAGCGTGCGCCCCCACTCGTTTTTTCCTAGTCCAGGACCTAAGCCAATGGCATTGACTTGGGTAAGTTGACGCTCTAATTGGGTGGAGGCATTAAACACCATCAATTCTGGTTGAGCTTGGGTGGTGGCGGTTTGGTGTTCGCTACGGGTTGCAATTTGGGTAATACCCGCACCGGTGGTGAGGCATGCTTTGCCTGCCAACAGAATGGCCCCCATCATGGACTGTTCGCCACCAATGAGTAGGGCGGTGCCATAACTGCCTTTATGGGTATTGGCGGGGCGTTGTTGCCAGCGGTGCAGGTGTTGCGATGTCGCTTCCTTTAATGTGGTGGCGGCAAAGGGGCTGCTGGAGATTAGGCTGGGTTGCTCTTGGTTTAGAAATAGATCGTGGTGCAACACTTTTCCTGCATGGGCTTTGCCCTCTGCTTGATAGAGCCCCAATTTGGGCACAATAAAGCTGAGGGTATGGTTGGCTTGAATGGCAGTGCCCAGTTTTGCCCCTGTGGTGGCCTCTATGCCAGAGGGTATGTCTAAAGCAAATACAGGGGTGTGGTGCTGAGCGGCATGTGTATTGATTCGATTAATGGCTTCCGCAAACTGGCCTTCTACAGTGCGAGTCAACCCAATACCAAAAATGGCATCTACAATGAGTTCGGCATCGGCGAGCGCTTTGTCTGTGAGCGGGTATGGATTGAGGCCGCAGTCCACCAGTTCATGCAGTGCAGTGAGAGCATCGCCTCTGATTTTGTGGGTAGGGCCTACTTGAAACATGGCGACAGAAAAGCCTGCCATGGCAGCCAGTTGTCCTAGAATATAGCCATCCCCTCCATTATTGCCAACACCACACACAATATGAAGTTTGCGTATCTCTGGGTAGAGGGCTTGAATCTGCTGCAGAGCGGCCATGGCGGCACGCTTCATGAGTAGGATGCCGGGTATGCCCAGCTGCTCAATGGCCTTTTTATCTAGTTGTTGGGCTTGATGAGCGGTGTAGAGTTTCATATTGGTTTCCTTGAGCCATTTTTAGCTGTGGATTCATCTCGTGTAAAGGTCTCATACAAACCAGATTAGTAGCGCGACGCCAAAGAGAATGCGATACCAGCCAAAGGTGCGAAAGGTGAAGCGCTTTAAAAATATAAGGAACAGGCTCATGGTGGCATAGGCAACGATAAAGGCAATGATAAAGCCCACCATTAAGGGCTGCCAGCTGGTGGCTGCAAACTCTTGATAATGTTTTAATAAATCAAAGCCTGAAGCAGCGGCCAGAACAGGGAGTGCCAGTAAAAAGGAGAATTCAGCAGCAGTTTTGCGGTCTAGCCCTACGGCAATAGCACCCACTATGGAGGCACCTGCTCGGCTGGTCCCAGGTATGAGTGCAAAGGCTTGAGCAATACCAATCCAAAAAGCTTGAGAGAGAGAGAGGTCTTCTATTTTTCGGGTGCGGTGGGTGCCTTCAATGTAGAGTGCTTCCATAATCAAGAAGATGAAGCCCCCAATAATAAACATCCAAGCGACAGTGATGACAGTAAAGAGCTCTTTGATTTGATGATGAAATAGCAGCCCTAGAAAGCCAATGGGAATGAAAGCAATGGCAATATTAACCCAGAGGCGAAAGTGTTCAAGGTTGAATTTATCTCGATAGTGTCCAATAACGGCTAAAATGGCGGCCAGTTGGATAATGACCTCAAAGGCCTTATTTTCGCTTGTCTGCTCCAGCCCTAACAGATCTGCAACGATGATAAGGTGGCCAGTGGAAGAGATAGGAAGAAACTCTGTTAACCCTTCAATAAGTCCTAAGATAGCGGCTTGAAAAATATCCATAAATACTCCTGCTGTTAAAGTGTGTGGCGTAGGTCTCGGTAGATAAAGCCCATAAGCGGTTGATCAAAATTTTTGGTGAGGGCGATGACTTTAAAGGTTTCGCCCATCTCATCAGGCATAGTGAGGGTTTTGACCTGTTGAGCAAATTTGAGTTGTTCGGTGATGTCGGAATCATGACTGGGATTGGCTTGCAGTAGGCCACTTCCCATTAAAAAGTGCGCTTGAGTGGTAAAGCCTGCCACCTTAAAGCCTGCCTCAAATCCCGCTTCTGCTACGCTGGTAAAGTCAATGTGAGCGGTGATGTCTTGTAGGCCGGGGTAGAAAAAAGGGTCGCTGTGAGCGCGGTGTTGGTAGTGGCAGCGCAGAGTTCCCATATGGCGGGCACTCTGGTAGTACTCTTGTCGTACATAGCCATAGTCCACGAGCAATACCAACCCTTCTGTCAGCACGCTTTGTAAGCTATTGAGCCAAGGGGCGATGTGGGGATTTATTTCGGTAAAGTAGCCTTTGGCGTTGTGGGCAGTTGGGTCGCCAATAATGCGAAGCAGTTCATTGGCTTGCTTGAGCAGGTGCGGCTCGGTAATGGGACGGAAATCCCAGTCAAATTTGTCTTTGGCTTCATTGTAAATGACATGGCCGAGGGAGACTTGATCTGTTTCAAAGTATAGTCGCTCAAAAGGCATGGCATCTAGCACCTCATTGGCCAATATCACCCCATGAATGGGTGTTTCAGGCAGTTTATCCAGCCATTGCACTTTATTCAGCCACTCCTTGGGTAGGGCTTCGGCTAAGGTCTCTTGTTGTTTGGCCTTCAGATCTGCGCTTAGCTCTAAAATAAAATAGTTATCGAGTGTCCAGCCTTGCTCAATAAAACGCAATAAAATGTCTCTTGCCATGACGCCACGGCCTGCACCAAATTCCAGAATGGTTTTGTTAACGCTGAGTTTTTCCAGCACTTGCTGTGATTGGTTAGCAAGGCAGTGGGAGAAGATGGGGGAGATCTCTGGTGCGGTAATAAAGTCCCCCTGTGCGCCAATTTTGGGTAGGCCATTGGCATAATAGCCAAGATTGGGGGTATAAAGTGCGCGTTGCATATAGTCGCCAAAGGTCATCTGGCCGGCGCGATTCAGAAACTGGCGAATTTTTTGGGTGAGCTGAGCACTGCGTGCTTTGGCTTCTGGGGTCGGTTCGGGTAGCGTGTGATGTAGTTTCATTATTTTTTATAGCAAGGTTAAAATAGGGGTATTATAAGGCTTTGCCCTTGGCAAGGGTTTTGCTTTTTCTTTGAGAGTCCTTTGCACGAGTGAGACATGTGCTAAAAATGAGATAAAATGGTTCTGATTCAGGTGGAAAATGCAGGTAGTAGCCTGCTATTGCCAAATTTTTCAACGCAGAGCAGGGCAATTTTTGCCATTTTAGACCGAGGGTATATCTCGTGCAAAGGACTCTCTGAAAAGAAAATGAACTTAGGAAATGGTATGAAGGTTGGAATAAAACGGGTGTCCGAATCAGAATGGTTGGTGCATATAGGGTGTGCATGGATTCGGTTAGAGCGCTTTTCGGTAGAGCTGTTGAATATGTCATTGGAAAATGCGGTCACCCAGAATAGTGGCGCTCACCTACTACACAGTTATATTAAGCTGGGATTGAAAATGGAGGAGTTGGATGACCGAGGCCTACAAACCTTATTGCGAGAGTTGGAGCCAAAGGATTTGGTCGTTTTATTGCAAGCAGCCAGAAAACCAGCGTTTACGGAACGGATTATGAAAAATGTTGGCGGGTTGCTGGCCAAACAAATTGAGCAAGATCTGAGAAATAGTGAAAAACCCTCTGAAGAGGAAATTAAGGCCAGTATCCGCCGTATGGCAGAGCGAATGTTTGAGATGGAGCAGAAGGGTAAAATTGAGTTCTTTAATGAGCACACCCAATATATTTAGGATGCGGGTATGGAGATAGCGGTAAAAAAATTAAAAAATCAAAATTTTGCACTAGAGGTGGAACCGGTAACTTTAGAACTGCCTTCTGAGGTAGTGAAAAATCTGTATGAAGTGATTGATCGCCATCTGAATACGGCAGCGATTTCCTCCAATGAAGCATTAGAGAAAAAGTTATCGGTATTTCGAGCTTTATCCGATAAGCTAATCGATGCAAATGATCGGGTATTGCAGCATTTTTTGCCCAAATTAACGGCTGCACAGTTGGTTACCTTAGTTCGACTCTCAACAAGACAGAGGCTATATCAAAAGGTATTGAAAAACCTTAGCCGTACCAATGCCCGCCAATTTGAAGAAGATTATCGAGAGATGGATAAGATTACGGTTCACCAGGCAGTAGTGAGTATGGAACAGATTATTCCTCAATTAAAAGCGGCTATTGCCGAGCAGAAAAAGTTGGAGGCAGAGGGATACTAATATGCCCGTTTAACGCTCTCTAAACAGGCGAATGCCCACGGTTTGGGCTGCAGCAACAGCTTCGGGTTTGGAAAGGGTGAGGGTAATGGCTTGCACTGCTAAAAACTTCTGAAAAACCAGTTGGCAGAGGGTTTCTGCTAAAGTTTCTAATAGTTCATATTGCGTGCTTTCAATATGCTCAATCACGAGTTGGGAAACTAAAGCATAATCTACCGTATCGTTTAAATTATCGCTTTTTCCTGCGGCTTGCAAATCCACCTTTAATTCAAAATCTAAAAACAGCGGCTGCGTTTTTACTTTTTCAAAGTCATAGACCCCAATTACAGCATCGACACGCAGTTGGTGGATAAAAATGGTATCAAGCATATTGGTCTGTTTGTCACTCATT
>CAYOOU010000075.1:0-7256 GCA_964405635.1 uncultured Piscirickettsiaceae bacterium | reverse complement strand
AGAGGTTCGCCAGCTAAAGCTAGAGAGAGACATCCTAAAAAAGGCCACAGCGTACGGCTACATCATTCGTAAGTAGTTTTATTATAACATTTCTATTACCAATGCCTACCCCCCATTAAAAAGGTATAATACACCCATGGAAATACACACTTCCCCTGCCCAATTTAGCATTATCCAAAGCAAAGGCACTTTAGACTGGTGCTACCCCTCTCTGGTTCTTGCTTCCACGGCAACTGCAATGGATAAGCAAGTGGAGATATTTTGTACCTTTTATGGCCTCAACTGCCTACTTAAAGACACCCGCAAACTCAAGGTCTCCCCTGTAGGCAATCCAGCCATGCCTCTAAAGCTTCCCTTTGGTCCGCAATGGTTACAAAAACAAGATTTGCGCATCCTACCCGACCTTGTATGGAGCTTGCCAGGCATGACCTCACTGGCAACTTGGAGTTTTAAAAAAACCCTTGCCAAGCACCAACAACTCCCCTTTGAAGAGCTGCGTCAACTCTGCATAGAGTTGGGGGTACAATTCACTGCCTGTCAGATGACCGTGGACTTGCTAGGCTACCAAGAAGTCGATTTTATTGAAGGCATTCAATTTGCGGGTGCCGCCACCTATTTTGCCAATAGCCCTGAAAATCAATCCCTCTTTGTATAAAACTGTTGGCGAAGAGCGGGTAAAAACGGCAAGAATTGCCGGCATAAAAAAAGGTGCCCAAGACACCTTTTACTATTAAGATCGAGGTTATGACCCTCAATGTGACTTATTTGAAGTACATAAGATATCAATATTTTTCTCTCCAGTACTGGCAAGGGTTTCCAGTGCATCTTGCACATCATCACTTTCCTTCTCCATATCCATCAATTTCTGAATGGCTTTCTCATAGTCACCAGCATAATAAGCGATTAAAGCCTCTTTGGCTGTTTCATGAACCCGAGCATGAGGCGCCTCCAGTGCTGAATACCCAGGAAGCTGAGAGTAGCAATCCACGCCTTCGCCCTCATAATACCACTTGCCCAAACGACAGTTGTGATGATCCACCAGATCTTCTGGTTTCATTTGGCTTGAGCCCATAAAAACTTTATAAATATTGCCCTTAAAGACCAAGTGATCCACCTTCACGCCATTAACAAAGCTACGCAGCGCCCCTGCTGTGATCACCCCTTCCATCTTATGGCTGCTCTCAATTAAATGATGGAATTTCTCTTCAACTTGATCCCCTTCATCATTTAACTGCCGTGCTTTACTGGCCACAGCACGCATCTCTTTTTGCGCGGCTTTGACTTCCGACTGAATCAGTTTCACCAACTTTGAGATGTCTGCCGTTGCCTGAGCCGTGCGAGAAGACAGCGTCCGTACCTCATCTGCCACCACAGCAAAGCCTCGTCCTGCCTCACCTGCTCGTGCAGCCTCAATCGCAGCATTTAACGCCAATAGATTTGTCTGCTCTGAGATATCCTCAATCATCACCACAATGCTGTCAATTTCATTGGCTCGTTGCTCAAGAGTTTCCACATGTTCAGCAGTGACTTGGGCATCTTGACTCAATGCTTTCACCCCTTCTGAAATCACCTTAACACTTCTTTGAGCTTCACCCGAAACGGCAACTGACTGAATCACATCTTTGCGCCCATCAGCTAAACGGTGCCCTAATAGGTTCAATCCCTTCTGAAAAATCCCAATCCCATCAGTAAAGCGTTCAATTGCCGCAAACAGCTTCTCACTCTTTTTTGCATCATTACAGCAACGTTCAGATTCCGCAGAACACTTCTGCTGCAAACTGACAACTTGCTGCTTTAAAGATTGGTTTTCTGCCTCTTTTTCAGCTAAAAGCTGATTTAACTGCTCAACTTTCTCATCATTAGCACGGCTCTTTCCAAAAAACATAGTACCCTCTCTATCTGTTATAAATCATTATTACATGACTAACACCAAGCAACCCTTATGCCAGTTTTAATTTACATATGAGAGCTTTTGATTATTATCTAAATCCTGAAATCTCAGATTTTCTTAAATAGGATACCGCAATCCCATCCCACTTTGCACTTTAACTTAAATCAGCGTAAGATGAACCTCTAACTTCAATCAAGAGGTTCACCCGCTATGACGTTTCAGATCAAACCCCGCTTTGCCCTTTTTCTGATTCTTCTGGCTACGGGAGTCCTCCTTGCCTATAGCCTCCTGCACCGCACAGAGCCATTGCCAGAAGGGGTCATTAAAATAAATGGTCGCACTGAAGCCGATCACTATTTAGCAGCCACTAAAACTGGAGGTAAGGTCATTAAAGTGGCCGTGCAAGAGGGAGACTCTGTCAAAGCGGGTGCCTTGCTGGCACAGTTAGATGATGCGCAAGTACGATCCAAGGTGACTCAAGCCGCAGCAGCCTATGGTGCTGTACTGGCACAGTACAAGGCCGCTCAAACAGGGTTTAAAGTGCTACAACAACAAGTGCCGCTCAAAATTGACAGCGCCAAAGCCACCCTCACCCACGCTCAAGCCCAGCTTAAAGCAGCCCAAGCCACGGAATCCCAAATGTTCAAAGACTACCAACGGCTTAAAACCTTGCTTAAAAAGGGGCATGTGAATAGAGAGCGAACGGAACAGGCAAACCTTGCTTACCAAACAGCCAAAGCCAACCGTATTACCGCCGAAACCGCAGTAGAACAGGCGCAAAAAGCTTTAAATGAAGCCAAACTGGGCTGGGAGCAACTCAAAGCTAAACAGGACGAAGTGGATGCCGCCAAAGCACAGACCCTGCAAGCCCAAGCCGCTCTGATGGAGACCATGACTTTATTGGATGATATGAAAATCCGCGCACCGGTTGATGGCGTGATTACCCAGCAGTTGGCCTATGAGGGTGAAGTGCTGGCACCAGGTGCCGCCCTGTTTGACCAAGTCAATCTTGATAAAATCTATCTTAAAGGTTATGTGGCCGAAAAATATTTGGGACGCATTCACCTCAACCAAAAGGCACTAATTCATTTTGATGGCCTCAAAACCCCCTATCCAGCCACCTTAAAGTATATCTCCGCTCAAACCGAGTTCACCCCCAAAGAGGTACAAACGCAAGATGAGCGTGTCAAACTGGTTTATGCGGTCAAACTCTATTTAGACAAAAACCCGCAACACCGTATCACACCTGGTCTACCAGCCGACGCCACCCTTAAGTTGCTAAAAGATTAACCCGCACTCTCCATGTCGATTATTCAAGTGCAAAACTTTGGCAAACGCTATCAAAAAGACTGGGCGGTGTCGAACATTAATCTAACCGTGCCAGTAGGAGAAATCTTTGGCCTGATTGGTCCAGATGGTGCAGGCAAAAGCACTCTGATGAAAGCCATTGCCGGCATTATCACCTATGACCAAGGAGAGGTACGAGTATTCGACCAACCGATTCACACCGAAGCCGATGCCGAAAAAATTAAAAGCAAAATTGGGTTTATGCCGCAAGGGCTGGGGCTTAATCTCTACCCCGAGCTGAGCATTGAAGAAAATATTGATTTTTTTGCCCAACTGCGAGATGTCCCCCCTGCCGCACTGCAATCACGCAAAGTGCAACTGTTGGAGATGACTCAGCTCTCCCCCTTTCGTCAAAGAGCAATGAAGCACCTCTCCGGCGGCATGAAGCAGAAACTGGGGCTCATCTGTACCCTCATTCACCAACCCCAACTGGTGATTCTGGACGAGCCCACTACCGGTGTTGACCCCATCTCCCGCCGGGATTTCTGGCAAATTCTCAACCAACTGGTCAAACAAGAACAGGTCACCGCCTTGGTCTCCACTGCCTACATGGATGAAGCCAGCCGTTTTCATCGCTTGGCAGTTTTTAATCAAGGCAAAATTCTCCAGCAAGGCACACTGGACAAAATCCTTAGCCATGCCCCTCAACAAAGTTTGGACAGCTTAGAGGAGGCATTTATTTACTGGGTTGGCAAAGAGACGCCAAACCAAAATACGGTTGCAAACATTGCGGAAAACGCCTCAAAAATGCCCAAAATCCCCAGTCCTGCCCCCTTAAAACCTTTGATTCAATCCCAAAACCTGACCCGTTCGTTTGGCGATTTTGTAGCAGTCGATCACATCAGCTTTAAAGTTCATCCTGGAGAAATATTTGGCCTACTCGGTGCCAATGGCGCAGGGAAAAGCACTGTCATTAAGATGCTCACCGGCATTTTACCGCCCACCGAAGGCAAAGGAGAAGTGGCGGGGGTGGATATGCAGCATGGCGGTATTCAAATTCGTCGCCAAATCGGCTATATGTCCCAATCCTTCTCACTCTATCTTGATCTCACGGTGCTGGAAAATTTACGACTATTTGGTCAAATTTATGGTCTTAAAGGAAAATCCTTAAAAGAAAGAGTTGCTTGGGCACTGGAAATGGGCAACCTATCAGCACAGCAAAACACCTTGGCCAAATCCCTTCCTATGGGTAAGCGACAACGCTTGGCACTCGGCTGTGCCCTGCTACACCAACCCAAAGTGCTGTTTTTAGATGAGCCCACCTCTGGGGTTGACCCAATAGGACGGCGGCAGTTTTGGCAGGTTTTGCAACAGCTGGTTCGTGACACCCAAGTGGCCATTCTCATTACCACCCATTCAATGATTGAAGCTGAGCAGTGCCATCAGTTGGCACTGATGCAGACTGGCAAAATCATCGCCCTTGGCAGCCCAGAGACTTTAAAAGACCAACTACAGCAGCGCAAAGGGCAAGTGCTCAGCCTCTTGGTGCACCGCCCCTACGATGCGCAAGAAACCTTAGAAAAAGCGGGCTTTCAAGTGGCACTTTTTGGCAATGAACTGCACCTGTTTTCTCACAATCCTGAGGCTTTGCGACAACAGATTCACCCCATACTACAGCAGGCAGGCATTGAAGTTCTAAATCACTGGCAACTTTCTCCTAGCCTAGAAGATGTGTTTATCGATACCTTAGAAGAGACAAGAGGTGAACCATGAGCTTTCGAAAAGTCTGGATCGTTAGTGTTAAAGAGGCCAAAGAGATTTGGCGGGACAAGATCTATCTGGTGATGGCCTTTATCTTCCCGCTTATGCTGATGAATGTCCTGGGCTTTGGCTTGAGCTTTGATGTGGAACAGTTGCCTTTTGCCGTGGTCGATGAGGACAACTCCAGTCTCAGTCGAGAACTCACCCACAAGTTTATCGACTCCCGTTACTTTCGCTACACAGGTCACCTACCCACCGTTAAAGCAGGCGAAATGCAGCTTAAGCGCTCTAAAATCCGTTTTTTACTGGTCATTCCCCCCGGATTTGAACGCCAACTCAAACAGGGGCGAACGGCGCAAATACAAACCCAAATTGATGGGCTCTTTACTTATCGAGCCAAAGTTGTGAAAGGCTATGTCAGTGCCACCATCGCCCACTTTAACCAACAACTGCTGCAACAATGGATGAGCAAAACCCGAGGCATCAGCCAGCAAAGGCTCAAGGCCATGCTACAACCTATCACCCTTCATACTCGATACCTCTATAATAATGAACTACGCAGCATCTGGTCCACTGGCTCAGGCATGATTATGCTGATTATGCTCATGTCCCCTGCACTGCTCACCGCATTAGGGGTGGTACGAGAAAAAGAGAGCGGCTCCATCTACAATATCTACGCCTCCACGGTCAGTCGAGCTGAGTTTATAACCGGCAAACTGCTACCTTATGTGCTCATCTCCCTTATCAATATCACCATTCTCACCTTTGCCGCCCTAACCCTATTTGGTGTTCCCTTTAAAGGGGATCCAATCCTATTTGCCTTCAGCTCACTGATCTATGTCACCTGTGCCGCTGGCATTGGACTACTTATCTCCGTATTTGTAAACTCCCAAGCTGCCGCCGCCCTGATTGCCATTCTCGGCACCCTGATTCCAGGCATGATGTACTCAGGCTTAATGGTGCCAGTTAGTTCTATGGGCGCAGAAGCTCAAATCCAAGCACACCTATTCCCCGCCTACTACGAGCTGCAAATTGTATGGGGCAGTTTTCTCAAAGGGCAAGGCTGGCCTGAACTATGGAGCAACTTGCTTATTCTCACCCTTTATGCCGTAGCACTTTGGTTATTGGCTGTCTGGAAATTTAAAAAGCGAGTGGTTGCATGAGTCCGATTAAGTTTTGGTGGCAGCAAATTTTTAGCCTCACTCACAAGGAGCTGATTCTGTTCTCTCGCGATTTAATACTGATTTTTGCAGTACTTTGGTTTTTTACTGCTGAAATATTTATTGCCGGAAAATCCATCTCTATGGACCTCAAAAACGCCCCCATTGGCTTCATGGATCACGACCTTTCCACCTCCAGTCGAGAGTGGCTAAGTAAACTGAGACCACCCTATTACGAAGCCAAAGGCAGTATTGCCACACAGCAACAGGCGCAATCGCTACTCGATCATTCTCAGCTGCTGGCGGTGATTGACATTCCCAGTCAATTTGAACAGCGTATCAAGCAGGGACAAAGTACCGAAATTGGCTTTCAGGTAGATGCCAGCAATGTCATTTTGGGCAACCTTGTGGTGAGCTACACCCAAATGATTAATGCACAATTCAATGAACAGCTGATGCGACAACGACTCAAAATTACACAAACACAGTACCTGCCTGTGCCGCTAGCAGAAGAACGATCGATTGTGCTCTACAACCCAGAAGGACGAGACGAGTGGTTTATGCCACTATCCGAAATGTTTACAGTGCTCACTCTCCTTTCCCTCTTTCTTCCCGCCGCCCTTACGGTGAGAGAAAAAGAGCGAGGCACCATTGAACAACTAGCGGTTTGCCCCCTCACCCCCTTTCAAATTCTCTTTCCGAAAGTCATCGCGGTAGAAATTATTCTGCTACTGGGGATTTCCATTAGCCTATTTGCTATCATCTTCCCCCTATTTCAAATCCCCATGCGGGGCAGCTTCGCCTTGTTTTACGCTGCCACAGCACTCTATATTTTTGCCATGTCTGGCTTAGGACTATTTATCGCCACCTTTAGCAAAAACCTCGCACAAGTGATGCTCATCTCTTTTCTCACCATGATGCCCATTCTTCTCCTTTCAGGCACTTGGAACCCTCCCGAATCTATGCCTCAGTGGGAACAGTGGCTGATGCACCTTTCCCCATTGTTCTACTACACTGATATGGGCTACACCATTATGCTCAAAGGGGCTACCTTTAACGACCTCTTGTCAAAAGCCCTTAGCCTACTGGCGCTAGGCAGTGCCTTTTTCGCTTTTGGCAGCTTTTGGTTTAAAAAACAATTTTGAGACCTTTGCACG
>CAYOOU010000074.1:0-7318 GCA_964405635.1 uncultured Piscirickettsiaceae bacterium | reverse complement strand
ACATAGCGGCGGGCTTCAGCGTATTTTAGGTGACGAGTGAGGTGCTGATAGACTTGGCTGGGGGTCATGCGATTGATTCTAGCAATGGCTCTGTCTCGACTACTGGCAAAGGCTTTAAACACATTGCCCGATCCCGTATTGTAAGCGGCTATCACACAGTACTCTCGTGATTGAGGGTTTTTAATTTTCGCTAAATAACGGTAGTGCAAAATATACAGATAGGCACTGCCCATTTCGATATTCTTTTTAGGCTGAAACAGGTAGTTTTTGCTGGGAATGCCATCTTTTTTGAACAGCAGCCGATGGGCATCTCTTCCCGCTGATCGAGGTACAACCTGCATGAGTCCAAAAGCCGGAATCGGGCTCATGGCATAGGGGTTGAAACTGCTTTCGGTTTCAATAATGGCAAACACCAGTGCCTTGTCCAGTTTAAAGCGTTTGGCATTGCGTTTCACCGTGCTGGCATAACGGTTTGCTTGACCATCTTTATAGTTTTTCTCCATGGCAAAGGTCACAAAATGCCGCCGCTTGCCGTGGTACACATCTTGATGATAAGCGTGTTGCAACAGGTACTGGGCATATTGCTTTGCACGCCACTGATAACGAATGGGCTTGTGGTGTTGGTCTTTGACCAAAGGATACAAAAAAGGCTCTCCCTTTAGCACCACCGACTTGTCTGACAACAGATCGACCTTGCTGGGATCTTCTGGCGTGAGCAAAGTGGTCATAATCGCTTTTTGCAATGCCTGCTTAGGCTTCGACTTCACCAAGGTTTCGACTCGAATCTGCCCTGTAGCAAAGTTGATAATAGCACGGGTCTGATATTTATCCAGATACTTCACATACTCTTTGGTGGAGGACATCTTCTTATCCCCCCACTGCTTAGCCAACCTTTTTACTAGCTGAGAAATTTGACTGCGAATCAATCGATCCACTTCTGGAATACCGGTCGCAGGCAATTGGCTAAGCACAGCAGAGGGCACATCGCCCCGATAGAGTTTTTCTCCCGCCGAGACAGAGCGGCGAACTTCCGTAGGGGTACAGGCGGCTAATGCACCAATGCCACCCAATGAAACGCCTAACTTCACACCTTTTTGTAAAAAGTCTCGACGCTTCATCACAGTTTCTGTAGCAACTGACCCAACTTTTGCAAAATCACCTGCTTATTTTCTGGGCTATTCAATAACTTGTTCACTTCCACCTGCCAAGTAGGCTTTTGCAAGGTGCCCACAATTTTAAAAGGCACCACTGCTTGAGCCAGGCTCGCATCTTGAGGGTTGAGCAGCCGAGCTTTGAGCGTTAAATCAACTGCTTGCGTTACCCAGTTGACCTGTCCAAAGCCTTGAGCCTTAAAACGAGGGGCCAATAGGCGTGCTTGCTTGATTTTATAGATGCCCTGCTGCACCTTACCATCCAGTAACAGTTGCTGGAAATAGGTGACTTGTTTAGCATTGGACTCCTGCCCTTGCAGCATTTGATTGAGGTCTCCCCCTTGAATACGGCCTTTTTCTACTGCCAGCCGCAAAGCACCGGTCATATGCCCCAACCAAGCATTTAAATTACTGCCCTGGGTGTTGAGATAAAAACGACTATTGCCTGTGCCCGTCAGCATGGCGGGCACTTTTATATCCTGCCACAAAGGTGCCAGCTTCACCTGCTTAACCCGTCCCTTCACTTGATAGGCTGGTGTCTTGCCTTGCACATTTAAAATCAACTTGCTACGCCACTGCCCACCATAAAGATCAAAATCAAAGGGCGCAAAAGCCAGTTTGCCTTTGTTGGCTTCTAAAGTCACGTCCAGCTTATGCAAATGTGCCCCTTTGACCACCAGCTCCCCAACTTGCAAATGTCCCTCTGCCTGCAACGCTCTCAAAGTAGAAACCGGCACTGCAAAGGGTAGATAAACCGTATCAACGCTTTTTGGCGTGGCAGGACTGGGGATTTTGGCATTTTTCTGCGGTTTTTTTATGTTTTTGTTTTGTTTTGAATGTATTTTGGCTTGATAATGATCCAAGTTAATTTGATCCACTTTTAGATCAAAATTCAGTTCAATAGGGGAACCTGAAGACAACTGCTGTTGCCACATCTGTCCCTGAATCTGAGAACCATCCCAATTTAAATCCAAATCATTCACCTGCCAGCTCTGTGGCTGCCACTGCCAGTGGAAAGCGCCAGATAGCTGAGTCAACGCCTCTTTATGGGTAAAGTCGGGCTGCTGAAAGTTGATATGCCTTGCCCAACTTTTGAGATTCACCTCACTGAGCACCACAGAGCCCTGCCACTGCTTTTTGTCCAAATCGGCTGTCATATCCACTCCGACTTCAGACCCCAACCCTTTTAAACTCAAGCCACTCATTTGCAACTGCTGCAGCTGCCCACGGTACTGCACATGTTGCGCATCCAGTTGCAATTTCAATGGTGGCACCCGCAGTTTTTCTGGCAACTGCACTGCAGCCGTGCCATGCAACTGCATCAACTGCCACAGCTGCTTCGACCATTGATACTGCCCTTGGGCATTGATGGCGACACTACCGGTTAAGTTGGCCTGCTCCTTTGGCAACCAGCGAATAAACTGAAATTGCAGACTCAAAGGAAAAGGCTGTTGTGGACGGATATCAAAGGCCATCAACTGCAGCTGGCGCAGTTCATTAATCATCTGCTTTTCTGCTGTCTGCAAACGTAAGCGCCCACCTTCCACAAACAGGCTCTTTAATTGCCATGCTATATCTGACTTAGCTGATGTGAGTTTCTGAACCGGTTGTTCGGTTGCACTGGTTTGATAAAAGTGCCACGGCTGAAATTTTTCATGCACGCTCAACTGCTGCATCACCCAGGCTTCATGTCCCTGTGCCAAAGTCAGTGTCCATTGCGGCTGACTCACTTGCATATTGGTAATACGAATTTTACGCTCTACAAACAGTGCCCACAGGGAGAGGGTGATATCCAGCTCCTGAATTTTAAACTCACTTTTTTGGATAGAATCTGACAGATGGCGACCATCCAATCGGCCCGTTAGATTTTTTGCTTGCAGGGTAAAAGGAAAAGCTACCGCCTCTAAGGTGGTGTGGTCCATCTGAAGATAGACTCCTTTTTGCGCTGCCTGCTGCTGCAATTGAGGTTTAAAGCGATTGAAATCAATCCACTGCATCGCCCCCCAATATCCAAGCAACACCAACCCCATTAACAGGCTGCCAATCACCGCCAGACGCTTAGTCCATTTAAAAATCTTCATCTCCACCCTCACTTAATGCACTCTGCACCTCGTTGACCCACTGGAGCGGGCGGCCATCCATCTCATCCAATAACTGCTGCACCACCGCCTCTGCTGACAAAGGCTCACCCAGAAAAGTCCCCTGTATGAGATCGCATTCCAAAGCCTTTAGCGCCAATAACTGATCCCGACTCTCCACACCATCAATAACTACTGCCTTTTTTAAAGCGTGACACAGTGCTGTTAATCCTTTTATCAATTGATAAGCTGCATCCTCTTGTAACATCACCTGAGTCAAGGGAGCACTGATTTTAACATTATCAATTTCTAGCAGTCGTAACAGGGAAAGAGGAAATGCGCCCGACCCCACATTGTCCAATGTCAACCCCACGCCCAGCTGGGAAAGGGCTCGAATCTGCCCCATTACATCAACTCGGCCATGAGAAAAGTTGGACTCATCCAGCTCAATAATGACCCACTCTTCACTTAAGTCTCGTTGCAATAGCTGTGCCTCCAGCCATGAAGGAAATTGAGGACTCTGCAACAGCTCAATGCCGAGATTAAAGGCCATTTTTCGACCCACGCCTTGGCTGACCAAGGTTTGCAAAAAATCCAGCGCCCGCTCAATTAGCTGGTATCCTAAAGCCTCATTCAAGCTACGGCTATCTATAAGTTGCAAAGCATCACACAGCCTCATCCCAGCCAAATCGATCCCAGGTGCCGCCCACTTCGCCTCAAAACCATCCACCTCCAGTCGCCCCAGATAATAGACGGCATCATACACCACTTGCAGTTGCCCCTGCTCTATGGCCTGTTGAAGTTGTCGCTCCAATTTCGACCGTTTATGTGCTTCAGCTTCCAAGGCCTCATTATAAAAACGCACCCGCCCTCGGCCGTCCTGCTTGGCTTGATACATTGCCTGATCGGCCTGATCCAGCAGTTGATTGGCAAGCTCCTGTACACGCTCAGAAAATTGTCCCTCGCTTCCCCCTATTGCAATCCCAATGGAGGCACCTACTTCTGCACACCCTTCTTTTAAGTGGTAAGGTTCTGACAGACGTGCCACCAAGCCTTGAGCCAAGGCATTTAGCCGAGGCAACGCCTTCTGTTCCGGCAGAATCACTACAAACTCATCCCCCCCCACCCGAATAACCATATCACTTTTACGCACATGAGCCTGTATCCGCTGTGCCACCTCCTGCAACAGTGCATCACCTGCCTGGTGTCCTAAGGTATCATTCACATATTTAAAGCGATCTAGATCAATAAACATCACCGCTAAAGGATGGCCACTGCGTTGTGCCTGCAACAACGCTTCCTGCAGACGTTCCATAAGCTGAGCACGATTGGGCAACTGAGTGACGGGATCAAAATAGGCTTCAGAGATTAACTTGTCCACCTTATCTAACAGCAGTTTGTAAGCAGACTGTTCGCCCTGCACTGTCATCATCTGCTGAAGCTCCTGCTTTAAGCTTGTTAATGTCTGCTCAACTTTTTTCATAAAAGCCTATTCCTACAAAAATACTGCCACCACATCATTTAAAAAGCTCTGTCCTCGCTGAGTCAAACCAAAGTGGGTATCACTCTGCTGAATCAGACCTTTTTCTGTCAAAGCCGTTAAAGTCTCTGCCACTGTCTCAAAGGGCAGGCCGGTACGCTGGGTAAACAGTGCCTTTTCCACAGGCTGCTGCAACCGCAGAGCATTGAGCATAAACTCAAACACCAACCCATCTTCCTCAACCGTGTGTACCCGTCCCACATTTTCCAAATCGGCTAAGGGCTGCTGCTTGACTTGCTGCATCATCTGAATATAACCACCCGGTGAAGCAGGCATCTGAGTTCGAATCACTCGACTTCCCCCCGGCAGGGTCAACTTGCCATGGGCGCCTGCACCCAGTCCAATATAGTCACCAAACTGCCAGTAGTTTAAATTGTGCTGACATTGAAAACCTGGCTGAGCATAGGCTGAAACCTCATAATGCTGGTAGCCCGCCTCCGCCAATTTTTGCTGGCACACTGTCTGCATCTCCCATGCCAGTTCCGCTTCAGGCAAAGGCGGAGGCTGACGATAGAAAGGGGTATTGGGCTCTAGAGTCAGTTGGTAGTGAGACAGGTGAGGCGGTGCCAGCTCAATCGCCTGTTCCACATCAGCCACCGCCTGTTCTAAGGTCTGGTTTGGCAGAGCAAACATCAAGTCTAAATTAAAGTTGTCAAACCCTGCACTCCGTGCTGCTGCCACCGCCTGCTTTGCCTCTGAGGACGAATGAATCCTTCCCAAGGCTTGCAACTTCTCATCTTCAAAAGATTGAATACCTATCGACAGGCGATTAATACCCGCTTGACGAAAACTGGCAAACTTTTCAAAATCTACTGTACCAGGGTTGGCCTCTAAGGTCACTTCAATCTCACTGCTAAAGCCCAATAGCATTTGAGCTTGAGTGAGAAAGTGGTTCAATCCCGCTTCCGACATCAAGCTGGGCGTTCCGCCACCAAAAAAAACCGAGTGAATAGGGCGCACCCAAATTAAGGGCAGGGTGCGCTCAAGCTGCCACAACAGTGCCTCAATATAAGCCTGCTCCTGACTGTTCTCTTTTAATGTGTGAGAGTTAAAGTCGCAATAGGGGCACTTTTGAATACACCAAGGGTAGTGCACATAGAGGCTTAGGGGTAAAGGGGTGGTAAAGTTAAGAGACATCTAACCTTCAGTCGCCATTCTAATCTGATCTCGGTCGCTAAGCATTTGATCCAACAATTGCTCCATAGCTTGTGCACGATGGCTCAACTGCTGTTTATGCTCTGCTGGAATCTCTGCGGCACTGACGCCTAACTCTGATACCTCAAATACTGGATCATAACCAAAGCCTCCCGTTCCTTGTGGTGCCGTTAAAATTCGGCCCTGCCACTGCCCCAGTCCAATAATCGGAGTGGGATCACCTGCATGATGCAAAAAAACCATCGCACAATAGAAGCTGGCAGTGCGTTTCTCCTCCGGCACCCCTTCTAGCGCATGGAGCAATTTCTGAATATTCTCACCATCAGTGGCCTGCGCTCCTGCATAGCGAGAAGAGTAAATCCCCGGTGCTCCGCGTAAAATATCCACTTCAAGCCCTGAATCATCAGCAATGGCTGGCAAGCCGGTTTTTTCTGCCGCAAAACGCGCTTTAAGAATGGCATTTTCCACAAAAGTACGACCGGTCTCTTCAACTTCGTCACTAAAGTAATCGGTTTGTGGGCAAACATGCCAACCAAAAGGGGCTAAAAGTGTCATCATCTCTTTGACTTTGCCCGCATTCCCTGTGGCCAAAACTAAATCCATTGCGCTACTCCTTTATCTGATGCCATTGTGCCAACACTTGCTTCTGGGCAGCAATTAATTCACTAATGCCCTTTTCTCCCAAGGCCAGCATCGCATCCATTTCGTCCGTGCTAAAAGGTGCGGCCTCTGCCGTTCCCTGAACTTCAATAAATCGATTATCCTCCGTCATCACCAAGTTCATATCCGTCTGGGCATTAGAGTCTTCGGCATAATCCAAGTCCAGAACCGGTGTGCCTTCATAAATACCCACAGATACTGAACCCACTGGATATAAAATTGGGTTCTCTTCCAAAAGACCTTCTGCCAAACAGTGCTCGACTGCCATGGCTAAAGCGACAAAGCCACCGGTAATAGAAGCAGTACGCGTCCCTCCATCGGCCTGAATTACATCACAGTCTATGGTAATCGTTAGCTCCGGCATCTTTTTCAGATCCACCGCTGCTCGCAGAGAACGTCCAATGAGCCGTTGAATTTCTAAGGTGCGCCCTCCCTGTTTGCCAGCGCTGGACTCTCGGCGCATACGGCTATGAGTCGAACGAGGCAACATACCATACTCAGCGGTAATCCAGCCCTGTTCCTGCCCCTTTAAAAAAGGCGGCACTTTCTTTTCCACAGTAGCATTGCAGATTACTTTGGTCTCTCCAAACGCCACCAACACAGAACCTTCTGCATGTTTCGTAAATTCAGTCGTAAAACGCACGGAGCGCATCTCATTAGGCTGTCGCTTACTGGGTCTTTGCATCACAAGTCTCTCTTAATTTAAAACAGTCACACAAATTATACCGCCAAAT
>CAYOOU010000073.1:0-7380 GCA_964405635.1 uncultured Piscirickettsiaceae bacterium | reverse complement strand
GAAGGTTATCAAGTTTCAGATTTGAAAGAAGATAGCTTTACGATTAAGATCAATGGCCGAAATATTAAAATGTTCTATTTTAAGGATGGTGATCTTCAGTTGTATTACGGCATCAGTGGCGTGAAAGTAGGCTATAAAGAGCTCAATGATTGGAACCGCACTAAGCGTTTGAGTCGAGCCTATTTGGATAAAGAGAATGATCCCGTTTTGGAGTCTGATTTAGATGGAGCCAAGGGGTTGACACACAATCAGATAGCTTATTTTACCAAGGTGTTTGTGGATACCTCAGTGCCCGCCTATCGTAACTTTTTGCTGTTAAAAGGCGATGTGGTAGATGAGTGATTTAATCGGCACTTCCCAAGAGATGAATCCACGGCTAAAAATGGTCGCGTATCACTCATGCAAAGGTCTCTATATGTCCATTTTGAGCATTTTAAAAGTCACTGTGCCGTCAGATGAGAGGGTAAACCTTAGTTTTTCTTTTAGCTGCCCTTGCTCGGTTTGATCGGCACAACTATAGTTGATCTGCCATCCCAGTTGGTAGTGCAAAATAAATAGGTTCTCTTTGACACGTTCAATGGCTGTGATTTCAACCTCACCAGTAGGGTTGGCAAAGTGGCTGATGTGTGAGAGGTCTTGGTTTAAAACGGGTTTAAGTGTGGCTAAATCCTGCTCAAAAGCTTGTTGAATTTGGACTAAGCTTTCTGAAGCTTCTAGAGGCAGGTTAGCCAGTTCGGCATAGTGTTTTTGCATCTATTTCTCCTTTAGCACTTCACCTTCAAATTGAATACCTGCCCAGCCCGTCTTCATAAAGTTGCGGATATTGGCATGATCATCGCTTTCAGCTGTGACCTGATTAAAATCGAAGGGACCGTTTTGCAGTTGGACAATCAGTTCATCAATGGTCATTTTCTTAAGGTCTTTGTTAAAATAAGCGAATTATAAATTAATTGAGGAGGCTTTAAATGAAAAGAAGAGAACTATTAGGCGCAATTGCCGGTGCAACGGCGGTTACAGCACTTTCGGCCTGTGGGCAAAAAGAAGAAACCGAAACGCCGACAGCTTCTTCAAAACCCGCTAAAACCTATCACTGGAAGATGGTGACGACCTGGCCTAAAAACTTCCCGGGATTGGGGACAGGGGCCAATAATGTGGCTCGCTTAATTGAAGAGATGTCTGGCGGGCGCATTAAGGTAAAGGTGTATGGTGCGGGTGAGTTGGTCGGGGCTTTTGAGGTGTTTGATGCCGTCTCACAAGGCAATGCCCAGTTGGGGCATGCGGGCGCCTATTACTGGAAAGGCAAAATCCCTGCTGCCCCTTTCTTCTCTTCTATCCCTTTTGGTCTCACAGCCGATGAGATGAATGCTTGGCTCTATTATGGTGGTGGTTTGAAGTTGTGGGAAGAGGCCTATAAGCCCTTTGGCTTGATTCCTAACCCTGCTGGCAATACGGGCACACAAATGGGAGGCTGGTTTAATAAAGAGATCAAATCCGTTGCTGATCTTAAAGGACTAAAAATGCGAATTCCAGGCTTTGGGGGCGATGTACTGAAAAAGGCGGGTGGTATTCCGGTGAGCCTGCCTGGAGGAGAGCTGTTTCAGGCATTGCAGTCTGGTACTATTGATGCCACAGAGTGGGTGGGCCCTTATAACGACCTCGCCTTTGGCTTCTTCAAGGCAGCTAAATACTACTATGCGCCAGGCTGGCATGAGCCAGGCTCAACCATTGAGTGCATGATTAATGAGAAAGCCTTTAAGGAACTGCCTGCAGATTTGCAGTCGATAGTTCGCAATGCGATACAGGTAGCCAATGGACAGATGTTGGCGGAGTATAATGCCCGCAACCCAGCGGCACTGAAAACCTTGGTGGAGAAGCACGGTGTGCAACTACGCACCTTCCCAAAAGATGTGCTTCAAGCCTTGCGTCAATTGAGTGAAGAAGTGATTGCAGAGGCCACTGCCAAAGACAAGTTTGCGGCTAAGGTTTGGGCTTCTCAAAAAGCCTTTAAAGAGCAAGTGGCTCAGTGGACGAATGTCAGCGAATATGCATTTTTGAATGCCAGAGGCATGTAAACAGAAAGGGGCAGTTCTATGTTAGATTACGAAACCTGTTACTCTGAACAGAACAATCAACTTTTGTCTGAGTATCAAGAGATGATTGGCCGGTTAATTCCTAAGGTGGCACAGCAGTTTTATGAGACTTTACTTTCGGAGCCTGAAAGTAGAAACTTTTTGACAGAGGATTTGGTTTCGTCTCGCTTGTTGCTCGCGCAAAAAAATTGGTTAAGGGCTATTTTAAAGCCACATAACCCAAAAATGAAAGCCGACTTTTTAGCCCTTCAAAAAAAGGTAGGAGAGGTTCATGCTAGGATAGAACTGCCTTTAAACTTGATGTTTTCTGCTTCCAGAACATTAAAAAAGCTCTTTTTTCAGTCTTTGGTTGTAGAGATAGCCCCCGATCTTCAAGCAAAGTACGCAGAGCTTTATCTTACAGTTTCTGATATTTTGGATTATGCGGTAAGTTTAATTAATACGGCCTATTTTGAGCAAGAACATTTGATCTCACAAAGCTCTGAAGCCCTTGTGCTTAACTATGCAAACAAGGAATTGGGGTATGAGATTGTATTGATTAAGGCTAAGGTCTATGAATGGCTTTTAGATACGATTTTTGAATACCAACATGAGAGTGGTGTTGATGAGTCTATTTTAGAAGAGGCTGACTTTTATTTGTGGATTGAGCATAGACTCGGATTGATCAGCGATCACTTTAATGGTTGTCACCTTGTTCATGAAGCAAAAAATGAGTTGGGGAATTATCTAAGTCAGTTGTCTAAAGAGAATAAGATAGAGTTTGAAGATCCTGAATTTCGAAAGCGGATAAAAGGTTTGATTAAAAAGCTTGCCTTTGCTCTCCAGTTGCTCTCTGATGAGGTGATGGGACAGAATAATAACCGTGATCCCTTAACGGCATTGTTTAACCGTCGTTTATTGGATGCGGTTTTAATTAAAGAGCATCACTCTGCAAGAGAAGGGAAAGCTTTTTATGCCATTATGATGGTAGATATTGACCATTTTAAAAAAATTAATGATACCTATGGTCATGGTGTTGGGGATATTGTGCTTAAAGAGGTGGCTAGTCAAATATCACAGGCGACCAGGATAACAGATATTGCTTTTCGCTATGGCGGGGAAGAGTTTTTGATTGTTATGCCGACGAGCAAACAACAAAAGTTGGACAAGGTTGCTGAGAAAATTCGTCAAAGGATTGAGTCGCACTCAATAAAAGTTTCATCAGATTTAACAATAAAGGTGACTGTCTCCATTGGTATCGCTTATTATGACCATCACCCTGATTATATGCACACCATGAAGAAAGCGGATGACGCACTTTATCAAGCTAAGAAGGCTGGGCGTAATCGCGTGGTTACCTATCAAGAAAAAACGCTAAAATGAAACGCACCCGTTCAAAGCAGACAGGGGGGCAGATACGCATTATAGGGGGGGATTTTCGCGGACGAAAATTACCTGTATTGTCGGCAGAAGGGCTTAGACCCACTTCAGACCGAGTGCGAGAGACCCTTTTTAACTGGTTGCAGTTTGAAATTCCGGGGGCGGTGTGCCTAGATGCCTTTGCGGGTTCTGGGGCTTTAGGGCTGGAGGCGCTGTCTCGAGGGGCAAAGTCGGTAACCTTTATAGAGTTTAATTCCAAGGGGGCGGAACAGCTAAGGCAGAATTTACAGCAGCTCAAAGTGGAAAAGGCTCTTGTGATGGAGGGAGATGCTTTGCAGCAGTTGCCCCTGTTGACGCAAAAGTTTGATGGCATCTTTCTCGACCCACCTTTTAACCAAGCTTTGATGCGGCCTGCTCTAGCGTTAATCTTTCAATACCAGCTTATTAAACCTAACGGCTGGCTCTATTTGGAGCAGGAAAAAGCTCAGCCTTGGCCGGAATTGCCAGAAGGGTGGAAATGTGTTCGAGAGAAGACCACTGCTCAGGTAAAATATGGCCTGTTTCGGAACCAACTTTAGGAATCTACTATGTCTATTGTCGCCGTCTATCCTGGCACTTTTGATCCCATTACCAATGGGCATCTTGATCTGATTGAGCGAGCCGCTCGGTTTTATGATCGGCTGGTTATTGCTGTGGCCAATAATCGAAATAAGCAGTCATTATTTGACCTTCAGACTCGAGTGGAACTGGTCGAGAGTGTGACGGAGCATCTGCCCAATGTGGAGGTGATGGCTTTTGATGGCTTGTTAGTAGAATTTGTGCACAAAATTGAGGGCAATGTGCTGCTGAGAGGGTTGCGGGCCGTGTCGGACTTTGAATATGAGTTTCAGCTGGCCTCTATGAACCGTAAACTGGCGCCAGAGATTGAGACCATGTTTATGACACCGGCAGAGCAGTATGCCTTTATCTCTTCCAGTCTGGTTAAAGAGGTGGCGCAGCTCAATGGTAATGTGTCAGAATTCGTCCCCCCATTAGTCGAAGCGGCACTTAAAGAGCGGCTAATGAACCAGTCGAAGCCTGCTTTGCCAGTGCGTGGACTTTAGAGATTTGCTCCGCTATGCGGCGGGGTTTGTTCATATCTGGTTTGCCACTTTTTGGCATACTCTTCAAAAACTTGATAGGCTGTTGGTTGTGGTACCCGTTCTCGCAGCTCTTCTATGAATGGTTTAGTTTGTTTGTAGAGGGTGCGAACCGTGGAGTTTTGACTATCGTATAAAATGTTTTCGTCAAGAATTTTTTGTTTTACGCCCACAAATACATATTCATAGTAGTTGAGTATATAGCGAATATCATCCGCTTCTTTTTCTTTGTTATGTTCTTTGTAGGCGTATTTTTTGATGTCTTTTGACGGGTCGTCATGGATAAAATGGATTAGCCGCCAAGCACTTCTAAGGCGGCTATCTGATTTTGAATTGATAATTGTTTCAAATGATTTTTGTCGTCTAACGACTGCATGTGCATAGATGGCACCAATATAGACTGATACAATAATTACAATTTGAGAAATAATAAACTTACCTGTCGATGAGGTGATAATTTCCAGCATTGCTTGAGTTTAAAATCCTTCGCTTCCGTCCTGATAACGCATATTCCCCCCTAAATTTCTCTTTTTCATAAAATTCTCACGCTTAGATTATGTATAGGATAGTCTATAAAGTCAAATTTTTGTTTAGCCTTACTAGGCTACTTTTTGCCATAAAGCGCTTCTGGTGAAATCAGTGGCTCAGTCAGGATTTCCGCTTTGTCCTCTCTTACAGCTGTGTAAAAGCAGCTTTTGCGACCAGAGTGGCAGGCGGGGCCGGTTTGATCTACCAGCAACAATAGCGTGTCGCCATCGCAGTCAATTCGCAACTCTTTAAGTAGCTGAATCTGCCCAGAGGCTTCTCCTTTACGCCAGTAGCTTTGACGGGAGCGAGACCAGTAGCAGACGCGTCCTGTTTTTAAGGTCTCTTCCAGAGCCGCCAAATTCATCCATGCCATCATCAACACCTCTTTCGTGTCATGCTGCTGGGCAATGGCAGGAATGAGGCCATTGGCATCAAACTTGAGCTGTGGTTTAAGGACTTCCCAATCAAAGGTTTCCCCTTGATGCGCCTTTTCTAAAGCTTTAAAGCTAGGCTGCTGGACTGGGGATTTTGTCATTTTTTCTTCCGTTTGGCTTGAGCAAAGGCTTGAGCAAAGGGGTTGTTGCTAATGTCTTCTTTAACCGGTTCAGGTTTTTTGATGCTCACTTGTGACTTGCGCCCCTTTTCTAGCATGGCATTCATTAACTCTGCCGTGGCCCGAGCATCGGCCAAGGCGTCATGCGCATCACCGGGGAAAGGTTTGCCCAGAATTTTTTCATAAGCATCTGTCAGTTTCGGGGTTTTGTAGAACCAGTACATCTTCTCACTCTGCCAACGTAAGGCACCCACTAAGTCTTTGGCCAGTTCTGCCGCATCAAGCCACTTGTTGTAATCCAGTTCAAAGTCGAGAATCTTTTTTTCTGCACTCTTTTCTAAATAGGCAAAGTCGCTTTCGGTGCTGTAGGCCAAGACCACATCGGCATCCTTTAAAATTTGGTGAATCTCTTCCCAAGCTTGAGCCAGCATAGGCGCATCTTGCACCATTTCGGTGGTGATGTTGTGTTTATCATTTTCAGGAATATCATAGCCAGGGTTAATCAGCTGGTTGTAAAGCTCATTGCCCTCTAGGTCACACATGGAGATTTGGATAATGTCGGCAGAGTCTTTAGATGAGACATCGGTGGCTTCAATATCAATGCACACCACCTTTTTACCTTTTAGCTCTTGGTCCTTCTCTTTTAGCTTGAATAGAGCATCATTGCGACGCTCTCGAATGAGATTGAGCACTTCTGATTGGGTAAACTCTTCGACCAAGCTGCGAACCTTCTCCTTGAGCTTTTTTACCGAACGCTTGAGTGCGGCACGAATCCCTTTTTCATCGGCCGCTTCTCCTTGGCGTTTTTTTGCCTCTTCCACCGATTTGTCAATCATCTGTTCTACCGTGTGGGACTCACCATTGATTATCAACTGATTGAGAATGGTGTCGGTAATCTTTTTGGCATCAAAATCCAACGCTTCCAAAGGCGGAATTTTTAAAGTGGCGGTACTCAAGGCTTTCTCTCCTTTGGCAGGTGAGGCGATGACCTGAATGCCTTTAATGTCCAGCCCGTCAGAAGCAGCGACGGCGACGATGTACTCTTTAATCGGTTGGTTTCGTTTATCAATAAAAATTAGCTGGGCATTGCTCATGGTTTTGGTTCTTTAAAATTTTGGAAAGTCGTTATTTTACCCTAATCAACAAGGTCGTTTTAGTCTTTCCATTTAATAGAACAGCCCATGCTGGGAATTTGCGCTTCGGGTCCTTTGCCAGTTTGAGCGACTTGAATCATCGCTTCTAGCAGGTCTCGTTTCACACCCTCTGGAGCGGTCTCTTTGCGTGAGGCATCCAGGCGTCCTCGGTATTGCAGTTTAAGGTCTTTATTATAGCCAAAGAAGTCTGGCGTGCAGACAGCGCCATAGGCTTTTGCCACCGCTTGCGTTTCGTCCAAAACATAGGGGAAGGGGTATGCAAACTGCTCCGCCACCTTTTTCATATTTTCAAAGGAGTCCTCTTCATACTCGGTGGGGTCGTTTGACATAATGGCAATGCTGTTGATGCCATATTCGTTTCGTAGTTTTTTGGTGTCCTCTACCAGCCGTTTTTGAATGGCTTTTACATAGGGACAGTGGTTGCAGATAAACATGACCAGCAACCCATTCTCGCCTTTGGCTTTGTCTAGGGTCCAAATCTCCCCATCAACACCAGGTAGTTCAAAGTCAATGGCTGGGGCATCAAAGTCACACACAGGGGTGGTTAAACTTACCAT
>CAYOOU010000072.1:0-7597 GCA_964405635.1 uncultured Piscirickettsiaceae bacterium | reverse complement strand
CGAGGCTCACTGCCCCAAAGTTCATTTTTTACAAAATGTTGCCAGTTTTCATTTCTAAGCTCTGCCTCGACCTCTTTAGCGTGACTTTGTGCCGCTTTGATGCTCCACTGAGGTGGAATTCCGGCATGAATCATGACTAGATGTAACAAGTCATGACTTACTAACAGGGGCTGGTGTCGCAACCAGTTAACCAGTTCGTCACAATCGGGCGCTTCGAGTACTTGCAATAGGGTGTCGGATTTAGAGTGAAAGCGGGTAAAGCCGGCATAGGTGGCCAGTAGGTGAAAGTCATGGTTGCCCAGCACCATCTGTCCTCTGCCTGCTTCGATGGTTTGCTTGACAAAGCGTATGCACTCTAAAGATTGAGGACCTCGGTTAATGATATCTCCAGCAAACCAGAGTTGGTCTTGCGCTGGCTGATAGTCAATTTTCTCTAGCAGCTTGAGCAGAGGATCAAAGCAGCCTTGCAGATCACCAATAATATAGGTGGCCATTAGTTTGCGACTCCCTGCTCTTTTTTTAATTGGGTATAGGCATTGGCAAGCGTCACAAAGTCGGCTACAGGTAGCTGCTCTGCACGCACGGAGGGGGTAATGCCGGTGGCTTCAATCTCATCGCTACTGAGCAGCCCTTTTAGATTGTTGCGTAGGGTTTTGCGTTTGTGAGCAAAGGCGGCTTTCACCAGTTCTGCAAAGTCGGCATCATTTTCCGCTGGATTAGGTAGAGTTTGCCAAGGGGTGAGGCGAACAATGGCGGAGTCTACTTTGGGCGGAGGCGTGAAGTTTTTGGGTCCCACCTTAAAAAGGTGCTGGGTATCGCAGCGGTATTGCAACATCACACTGAGCCGACCATAGGTTTTACTGCCAGGTTCGGCAGTCATGCGGTCCACTACCTCTTTTTGCAGCATAAAGTGCATATCCTGAATGCGGTCAGCATAGGTGAGCAGATGGAAAATCAGTGGACTGGAGATATTGTAGGGTAGGTTGCCCACCACTCGAAGCTTTTCTTCCTCGTTTTGCAGCAGGGTGGCATAGTCAAAGGTGAGAGCATCGGTGTGGTGCAGATGAAAGTTGGGCAGGTGTCCAAACTTTTGCGTCAGTGGGGCAATGAGGTCATTATCAATTTCAATAATCTCCAGCCGTTTCACCATTTTTAGCAAAGGGGCGGTCAAAGCGGCCTCACCCGGACCAATCTCCACCATATGGTCTTCAGGATGGGGCTGAATGGATCGAACAATTCTTTCTATCACTTGTTGGTTATTAAGAAAGTTCTGCCCAAAGCGTTTTTTGTGCTTATGACTCATTTTCAACTCCCTGCTGACCCATCATCTGTTGTGCTACCTCAATGGCATAAACAAAGCTGTTGACATCAGCAATGCCAAGACCTGCAATATCCAAAGCGGTGCCGTGATCAACAGAGGTGCGAATAAAGGGTAAGCCTAGGGTGATATTCACCGCTTTGCCAAAACCTTTATGTTTTAGCACCGGTAGTCCTTGGTCGTGATACATGGCCAAAATGGCATCAGCATGTTCCATATACTTGGGCGTAAAGAGGGTGTCAGCTGGCAAGCTGCCAATAATTTCGCCTGGTTTTAGTTCTTGGCGCAGAGTATCTAAAGTGGGGTCAATCACCTCTAGCTCTTCTCGGCCCATATGTCCTCCTTCGCCCGCATGGGGGTTGAGTCCCGCCACATAAATGACCGGCTCCTCAATAGCAAATTGCGTATGTAGGCTGTGATGCAAAATATGGATGACGGAGCTGAGAAGTTGTGGGGTGATGGCGTCAGGCACTTCCCGTAGGGGGAGATGGGTGGTGACCAGCGGTACGCGCAGGCCTGGGGTGGCCAGCATCATCACCACCTGCTCAGTGCCGCTTCGTTCTGCCAGCAGCTCAGTATGTCCGCTAAATTTAAGTCCCGCTTCATTGATAATGCCTTTGTGAATGGGGCCGGTAACCATGGCTTGAAACTCATCGGCCAAACAGCCATCAATGGCTCGGTGTAGCATCTCAATTACATAGCCAGCATTGTTGACATTGAGCGTGCCTGTTTCTACCGGTTCTGCCAGTGGGATTTCCAGCAAAGTGAGTTGACCGGCTTGGCTAGGTAGGGCTGGGGAATTGGGTGAATAGGAGGCAAATTCAACTTCCAGATTGAGTTGTTGGGCTCTTTCTGAAAGCAGTTGTTGGTTGCCAATCACTACCAACTGTTGCGGCCAGCTGCGTTGTGCCAGTTGTAGGACAAGATCGGGGCCAATGCCAGCGGGTTCTCCAGAGGTGATTACAAAGCGAGGCGTTTGATTCATTTTTCTGCCTCATTCTGAGGGGTTTTTTTAGACTGCAATTCGGGCAGTTTTATTTCTACAAAGGCCTCATCTCGTAGCTGACGCAGCCATAGCTCTAAAATCTCATTGGCCTTTTGTAGACGAATGGTTTTTAGCGCGGCTTCTCGGGCATTTTCCCCTTCGGTGGTTTGCTTGGATTTTTTATCCAGTAGCTTGATAATGTGGAAGCCGACAGGGCTGCGAATAATGGGGCTGATTTGGTCTTTTTTCAACTGCGGCACTTCCTTAGCAAAGAAGGTGGGCATCTGCTCATAGTCCAGCCAACCTAAGTCGCCTCCCATTAGGGCTTTGCTGCCTTGTGAAAAGCGAATGGCCATTTGGCTAAAATCTTCGCCTGCTAGTAGCTTTTGTCGAATGACTTCCATCTGCTGTTGTAGTTTTTTCCGTTGCTCTGCATTGGCTGATTCTGGTAAGGCCAACATAATATGTCCGATATGGTAGGTCCAGTTATTTTGTTGCAGCTGGCTGCGTTGAATAAAGTTATCAATCTCCTCTTCGGTAACTTGTGCTTGGGAGAGGGCAATTTTTTGTTGTAGCTTTTGCAACAGCAACTGTTTACGCAATTTATCACGGAACTGAGTAAAGCCATTGGGGGCTTGTTGATTGAGAGTCTGTTGCAGTTGCTCAAGGGTGAGTTGATTTTGCTGAGCGATTTTGGCAATGGCATCTGCCACCTCTTCATCGGTGACTTCCACACCGAGTTGTTTGGCTTTTTGCAGTTGCAGCTTTTCCAGAATTAGGCTGTCTAATACTTTCTTTTCTAAAGCCAAGGGATCTTGAATATTCACCCCTTTGGCTTGCAGTTCCGCCAAAGTTTGGTCCATGGCTGTTCTGAGGTCACTCAATAGAATAATTTCATCATTGACCACGGCAGCAATTCGGTCTAGCAGTTGGGTATTAGCGGGCACTTTAGAAAGAGTATGGCTGTCATTAGCAGCCAGAGCGGTGTTGTGCAGTGTAAAGAGGCTCAGGGCGAATAAAAGGCAGATGGCAGGAGAAGTTTTATATTTGGGCTGCGTGTGCAAAGTGCTCATGGGGTGTCTGTTCTCGTCTTAAAAATTTAGTTTTTGTTGCAAGCGTTTATTAAAGGGGGTGCCAAGGGTACTGAGTCCCTTAAACTCCACCACCAGTTTAAAACCATAATTATACACGCCGCTTTCGAGTTGTTGCTCATGAAGTGAGAGTTCAGCTGACCAGCAGCAATTATTGTATTGAATGGCATATTCGTTGTCGGTTTTGAGGTTGTGGGTGTAATCATACTGCATATAGGCTCCGAACCGCCATTGACCCGTAGGGTGCCAGAGCAAGCCACCAGAAATGCTTTCGGTTTTTTGAGTTGGTTGGGTGAGACGGCTGGCTTGGTTATTGAGCAGCAGAGTAAAGTCAGGAGGCAGTTGCAACTGCAACCGGGTATTGGCCGCTTCTAAGGCAGCGGAGTCCTTTTGCCATTGACTGGTGTTACTGATTTGAAAGTTGGGTGCAAAAAAGCTGACTTGGGTAAAGTAATCAGAGAGGGGAGCAGTTTCATCTGGGGAGTTATTTAGTGTGACTTTGCGATCGGCAAAGTAGAAAATTTGACCAATGGCGGCCTTAAATTGCTGACTGTGATCAGGTGTATAGAGTTCTGTGGTGAGGGTGGTAGAGAGTTGGTGGGTGTCACCAATGCGATCGTAGCCGCTAAAGCGGTTGAGAGCAAAGAGATTAGAGAAGTTGAGGCTGAGAGGCTGGGTGTCAAATAGTGGGTTCTTTTCTTGTTTAACATAGGGTGTGTAGAGCCACTGCAACTCGGGAATAAGGGTTTGGGTGAGCGGGGTGTTGTTTAGGGTTAGGTTGCGTTCAAAAGTTAGCCCGCCTCGTAGGGCGTACTGGGGAATGATGACTGGGATAGGGTCTTGAGCAGTGTCTTGCAAATGGTACTGTACTGCGTTGAACTGAAGTTTTGACTCAATATAGCCGTAGGGTTTGGCAAGCCGGTATTGCAGTTTGGGTTGCAGGTATTGCCGTACGCCTTCGGGCTTGTTTAAGCCAGGGTGGCTAATTTGAAACTCGGTAATATCGGTTAAAAGGGCAGCTTGAACCTTATCAAAAACTAACTGACGGTAGCTCAAATTTAGGCTGGGTTTTTGTTCATAGTTGTATGGCGCATCTTTACGCAAACGCAGATTGTCTGAGACAGTGAGTTTTCCATCGAGTTGCCCGCTAAAAAAGTTTTGGTTGTATTTAAGGGTGCCACTACGAGGGGCTGATGTCTGGTTGGTAAACGCCTCGTCAATGGGTAGGTCGCTGTAAAAAGCGTAGTCGGAGACTTTTTGCCAGTTGATCTCACTCTGCCAGTGCGCATTCCAGTGCTGTTTGGCTTGTAGTTTAAGTCGCCAGCGGTCGGGTTGTTTCTCACCCACTTGAATGGTGCCATTGCTGAGGTAGTAATTGAGCCCCTGTTTGGCCACCACTTGATCGTGAATGCCAGTGAGCGTGAAGGTGGCTTGGTGAATGCGATTAAGATAGCGAAACTCACTATCTAGTAAAATCCCACGGTCTTGTATGGCAAGCATACTCAGGGTGTTGTCATAATTAGGGGCGAGATTGAAGTAGTAGGGTTGTAGCCAGTAGGCTCGGGGCGAGTTGTCATTAATAGATCGGTGTACACCAAAACTGGGAAAGAGCAGACCGCTTTCGCGATCATCTAAGGAGAAGTTGAAATAGGGGGTGTAGAAAATGGGCACATGATAAAAGTACAACCATGTGTTATAGCCATAAACCCTGCGTTTTTGCTTGTCTAGGCGAATTTTGTCTGAGCTGAGTTCCCAAGCCACATTGTGATCATATTGAGCACGGTAGAGACTACCATTTTTAATCTTGAGTCCGCCACGAAGGGGGCAGGTGGTGAAGGTGGCGTGTGTCAGCTCTGTAATTTGTGTGTGTTGATCGATGGTCATCTTTTGCGCTTGCCCAAAGGCACGGCTGGGCAGCAGCTGATAGAGAGTATCAGTGATGAGGGCTTTTTGCTGTTTTTTATTCAGGATAAGGGTTTCGGCTGTTATCAGTACATCAGGCTGAATCAACCTAACATGACCAAAGGCTTGTGCACGTTGAGCGGTACGGTTGTAGTTAAGCTTGTCGGCTAAGATGATTCGTCCAGGTGCTAGAAGCTGGGCATTGCCTAGCAAACGGTAGGTGTTGGGTGCCCATTGTTTCAGTCGGTCGGCATTGAGTTGATAGATTTTTGCCGTTTTTTTCGGTGGCTGTTGAATTGAGGTGATTAATGAGGGTAAACAAGAAGATTGGTTGGCTAAGATATTGCCAGCGATATCTTTGGGGATTGCATGACTGTAGGGGGAGAAGAGTATTAGCAACAGACAGCTAGCCACGCTTTGCAAAAAAGCAGACAAAGAGGGGGCGAAAAAATGAGAAAAAGGGCGTTTTATTGACATTCGTATTTGAGTGTTTAGAATCGAGCACTATTTTACTCGGTTTGGGCTTTCAAAGTGGAAGACTTAAGGTTAGAAAAGTTAAAACAATGGTTATCGACTTTGCCTCAATTGCAGGAGGCGGATCTATCGCAATTAGAGCCGGCTTCCAGTGATGCCAGTTTTCGGCGTTATTTTCGGGTTTACAGGGGCTGGGAGAGCTATATTGTGATGGATGCCCCGCCGGATAAAGAAGACTGTCACCCTTTTGTGCAGGTGGATGGGCAGCTTCAACAGTTGGGGGTGCGGGTGCCGAGCATTTTGGCACAAGACCTAGTACAAGGATTCTTGTTGCTGGAAGATTTTGGGCGAGAGACGCTGTTTGACCGACTAAAAACTGCATCTGAATCTGAAGTGGACTGCTTATATCGTCAAGCCCTAGATATTCTGGTAAGGCTTCAGAACCAAGCCATTCAGCCTCAAAATCAAAAGCCAGTGCAGAGTTTGCCGTCCTACTCTGAAGCCTTGCTACGACAAGAGATGAGTTTGTTTTCCGATTGGTTATTGCAAACACACCTTCAGATTCCCCTTTCTACCTTAGAGAGGCAGGCTTGGCAGGCGGTGATAGACCTACTGGTTCACAATGCTCAAATCCAGCCAAAAACCTATGTATTGCGAGACTATCACAGCCGAAATTTAATGATATTGCCAGCAGACAACCCTCAAGAGATTGTTTCTTGTGCTTTGCAGGGTTCCGATGGGGTATCGATAATGTTTAACTTGGGGGTGATTGACTTTCAAGATGCCGTCCAGGGGGCTTTGACTTATGATGCAATATCTCTATTGCGAGACTGTTATCAGCGTTGGCCAGCAGAGCAGGTTGTGGAGTGGCAACGATACTATTTTTTAACCTTGGCAGAAGCCAATCCTTTAGGCAGGACTGGGGATTTTGACAAGAAAAATTGGCTAGAATTTCAAAAATCGATGGATTTGATGGGCATACAGCGACATTTAAAAGCCGCGGGGATTTTTGCTCGACTTTTTCATCGGGATGGTAAAGCAGGTTATTTGGGAGATATTCCCAACACTTTGCAGTATCTCTATGAGGTTGGACAGCAGTATAAAACGATGTTGCCCTTGGTTCGGCTTTTAGAAAACAGGGTTTTGCCAGCAATGGAAGCGATGAAATGAAAGCGATGATCTTGGCAGCCGGGCGAGGCAAACGTTTACGCCCTTTGACCGACCACACTCCTAAACCGCTGGTGGAGGTGCGGGGCAAACCATTGATTGTGCATCATATTGAGCGGTTGGCTGAAGCGGGGTTTCGACAGTTGGTGATCAACCATGCTTGGTTGGGAGAGAAGATTGAAGCGGCTTTGGGCGATGGCAAGCAGTGGGGAGTGGAGATTGTCTTTACTCCTGAGCCGCCAGGTGGCTATGAAACGGCTGGAGGTATTATTCAAGCGCTGCCCATTTTGACAGAAAATACCGATCAGTTTTTGGTAGTGAATGGCGATGTGTGGACCGATTACCCTTTTGAACAGCTTCGCACAATTAAATTGAATCCTGAAAGACTGGCGCATTTGATATTGGTGCCAAAGCCTGCTCAACAGGCAGAAGGAGATTTTGCTCTGCTGGCTGACAGCAAGGTGGCGCCCCAAGGGGATTTAACATTTTCTGGTATCAGTGTATTGCATAGAGCATTGCTGGCGAATGAGCCCTTGGCAAGGCTTAAATTGGCTCCTTTTTTACGCCAAGCAATGGCTGAGAAAAAGGTCACAGGAGAGCTGTTTACGGGTGTTTGGGAGGATGTAGGGACACTGGAACGACTGCAAAAGCTCTTGTCGT
>CAYOOU010000071.1:5082-7927 GCA_964405635.1 uncultured Piscirickettsiaceae bacterium | reverse complement strand
CTCTTATCAACCTCTAGAAAATTCTCTTCCTACTTAGCTGCATACTTTTGATCAACCAACTTTGAAATCAACTCAATCACTTTTTGGCTACCCTCTTCTGCCTGACGCATTGCATTGATAATCGCCTGAAGTGCAGACTCGTCATGCATCCAATCTTCTTGAGTCAGGTCAACGGCTTTATGAACACCTTGATGAACTTGAGCATGCCAAGGATCTAACTCACTGTAGGCGGGTACATGTGAGAAGGACTGCTTACCTTGTCCCTGTTCATACCACTTACCTAAACGGCAATTATGATGATCCACCTTAACGGCTTCTGCTTCTTCTCCATGACCTTCATGCTCGACAGCCACATAACCTCTTTGCATATAAAGAATATGATCTAGCTTCACCAGAGAGGCAAAGAGCTGATCACTATTTAGCTGTAAAATCTGTAGCATTTTTTCAGAACTTTCAGCCAACTCTTTAAATTGCTCGCTAAAGCCTTGAATTTCTTCACTAATCTCATCAGCCTGATTGCCGACCACTTCGCTCTCATTCACCATTGCAGAGATACTCTTTCTCAAAACCGCTACTACAGAGTTAATCTCTGAGGTACTGTCAGTGGTGCGTTCAGCCAGCTTTCGCACCTCTTCTGCCACCACCGCGAAGCCTCGTCCATGTTCACCCGCGCGTGCCGCCTCAATGGAAGCATTTAATGCCAAGAGATTCGTTTGATCAGCAATATCAGAAATAACGGATAGGGTTTGTCCAATTGACTCACTAGCATTATCCAGCTCTGCGGCTCGTTTAGCCAATTCCTCCATCTGTGAATTCATTTGCGTGAGCACGCCCACCATATTTTCAACCGTTTGTAAGCTTTCCAAAGCTTGGTCTTTATTATGATCGGCAAACTCCACCACCTCTGTTAAGCCACCAGAAACCTTGACCATATCCCCTTGGTTTTTCTGTAAATTATCTAAAAGAGATGATGAGTTTAATTTATGCAATTCACTAAGCAGGCGATTTTTAATTGAAAATTCATGAGCTTCCTGTATCGCCTTGAGTGCCACATTAATATTTTTTAAGGACGCTTTAAACTCTCCTGGCATCCCATTAATCAACCCCTTGCGGTTAAAGTCTCCATTGGCTGCATTTTTAAAGCAGGCAGAAACATCTTTAAAGTAAGTTTCAATAATATCCAGCAAGTCATTCATATCCCAAACCACTTGCCCCACTTCACCCAAGCCTTGAGTTGAGGTGACTCGAAAACTGGTATTGCCCCGTGCCGCCTCTCTCACTGCAAAATGCACTTTCTCTAATACCTTTAGAGGCTTCTGAAAAATAGCGGCATAATATATTGCCATCGGAATGACTAAAGCCATTCCAGCTAAGGTCGCATAGTTTATCCCTCCCAAATAGAGGCTTATCAGGCCTGTAATCCAATATAACCCCACAAAGGAGCCCATAACAATGGCTATTTGATTTTTTAAATAGGGTATCCGACCACTGATATGATTCTTTTTCATGGCCTACTCCTTCTCACTGCTTGTGTTGTTCACATATAAATTTAAAATAAAATCTCGGTAGGATGCCCCCTTCTCTTTTAGCAAAGCTTCTAAATACGCGACTGAAGCAATGGCACCTTCTGTGGGGGTTTTGCTGGCTTCAATCTCTCGCATTTTAGCATAAATCGGCTCAATCACTTGCAGCGCCTCTCTAGGAGCTGGACGTCGCACTGAGTAGTAACCCACTGGTTCACCATCTTTATAATCCATAGTCACATTAGCAAACACCCAATAGTAGGCACCATTTTTTGTACGATTTTTAACAAAACCAAACCACTCCTGACCAGCCTTTATCGTTTCCCAAAGATGACGAAAAGCACCACGCGGCATATCAGGATGACGAATCACATTGTGGGGCTTACCCAAAAGCTCAATCGATGAATAGTCAGAGACCTTCATAAAGATTCGATTGACATAGGTAATGGTGCCACTTAGATCAGTTTTTGAGACAATAAACTCGTTTTCACTAAAAGTGACCTCTTGGTTGCTTGGAATGCTAGCCATAGCGCGCTCCTTTTACAAATTTTGAATACTCTGAGCGAGTAAGCAATGTTTAAGCCAACTTTATTTGGATATATAAAAAAACCGCAGAACTTTGCGGCTTTCTTAAAATAGCGGACCTTAATTATAAATTTTACTTAAAATCTTAAGCCCAACTTGGCACTATAAGCGGAGTAATTTCCAATTTTGTCCCACTGCCCAACAATATTAAACAGCCCCAACTGAATTGAAGCCCCAGCAAAGAGCTTGGTTGCAGTAGAGTCATAAGAGGTTTTAACCGTTGTCCCCGTTGCAGGCAATGCTTTGTCATTAATTTTCATCTGACTGGAAACATAACCCGCACCAGCAAAAGGCACAAATTTTACCCCCACACCAAAACCTTTAGAGATGGCCAGATCTGCCCCATAGGTAGTCACATCAAAGCTATCTCCTAAGGTTGCAGAGGCATAATTTGCCGATAGCGAAACGGCTGGCATTGCCACCCCACCCTCAATCACAGCATATTTTGCCTCTGCTGTCAGCATACTGGTGCCTGCCACAGTAGGCAGATAGGTAACGGAAAGATCTAAAGGCAAGACTGGAAAACCAACGGCTGCACTTAAAGCAGGGACAGGAATAGTTGAAATATCATATTTACTATCTAGTGTCTGTCCACCTAAGCTGACCAAACGCTTCAACGGGGCTGTATCTAAATCAACACTAGCCACATTTACCCCAATTTCAAAGCCACCAACGCCACCTCCCAGCGTTTCCGCAGGGGCTAAACCACGATGGGCAAAGATTGCCGTCATATTTTT
>CAYOOU010000071.1:0-4982 GCA_964405635.1 uncultured Piscirickettsiaceae bacterium | reverse complement strand
TAATCGATTCTTTACTCTACCAAATCTTCCTGCCGAAAGACAACCTGATCTTGCTCAATATCCAGTAGCACTTCCCCACCATTTTGCAGATTGCCAAACAGTAAGGTCTCTGCCAAGGGCTGCTTAACCTTCTCCTGAATCAAGCGTTTCATGGGTCGAGCCCCCATTTTGTGGTCATAGCCTTTTTGTGCCAACCAGTGTCGAGCTTTATCGCTGACCAGCAGCTTAACTTTTTTCTCAAGCAGCTGTTGCTCCAAGCCATAGATAAATTTATCGACCACTTTCAGCATCACCTCTTCTTTTAGCGGGGCAAACTGAATCACCGCATCTAGCCGGTTACGGAACTCTGGGGTAAAGACCTTTTTTAGCTCAGCGGCAAAGTCCATAGAGTGATCCTGTTCGGTAAACCCAATGCTGGCACGGTTCATCTGCTCAGAACCCACATTAGAGGTCATAATCAGCATCACATTACGAAAATCGGCTTTGCGACCGTTGTTATCAGTCAAGGTACCATTGTCCATTACCTGCAATAGAATATTGAACACATCTGGATGTGCCTTCTCAATCTCATCTAGTAAGAGAATGGCATGAGGGTTTTTGGTGACGGCTTCAGTCAATAAACCACCTTGGTCAAAGCCTACATAGCCTGGAGGGGCTCCTATTAAACGGGAAACCGTATGACGCTCCATATACTCCGACATATCAAAGCGAATCAGCTCAATGCCTAGGTGCTTGGCCAGTTGCTGGGTCAACTCGGTTTTCCCCACGCCTGTTGGGCCAGCAAACAGAAAGCTACCAATGGGCTTATTGGGATCATTTAAACCTGAACGCGCCAGCTTAATGGCCGAAACCACTTGCCGCACCGCCTCATCCTGGCCAAAGACCACTCGTTTTAAGCTCTCTTCTAAATTTTGCAGTTTATCCCGCTCTTTTTGCGTAATCTGCGACACAGGAATGCGAGCAATATTGGCAACAATCTTCTGAATCTCAGCCACCCCAATCTGCTTGCGTTTTTTGCTGGGCGACTTCAACGCCTCTTTCGCCCCCGCTTCATCAATGACATCGATCGCCTTGTCTGGCAGTTGGCGGTCATTGATATAGCGATCCGCCAACTCTGCCGCCATTTTTAGGGCGGGCAAGGTATATTTAATTTGATGATGCTGTTCAAACTGCGACTTTAACCCTTTTAAAATCTCAAAGGTCTCATGCACCGAAGGCTCTTTGACCTCCACCTTTTGAAAACGGCGTGCCAGAGCGCGGTCTTTTTCAAAGATGCCTCGATACTCCTCATAGGTGGTGGCACCAATGCAGCGCAGTTTGCCATTGGCCAGAGCAGGTTTCATCAGGTTAGAGGCATCCATTGCCCCCCCTTGTACCGCACCTGCACCAATAATGGTGTGAATCTCATCAATAAATAGGATGGCATGAGGCTCATCTTCTAATGCTTTAAGCAGTGCCTTAAAGCGTTTTTCAAAATCCCCTCGGTAGCGAGTGCCCGCTAGCAAAGCGCCCATATCCAAGCTATACACGACCGCCTGCTGCAAAGCCTCCGGCACCTGCTGATGTACAATTTTATAGGCCAACCCTTCAGCCACAGCGGTTTTACCTACACCAGGCTCCCCGACCAACAGCGGATTATTTTTACGCCGACGAGACAAAATTTCTAAAGTGCGACTCAGCTCCCAAGTACGACCAATAATTGGATCAATTTTGCCCGCAACCACTGCTTGATTCAGGTTTTGCGTATATTTTTCCAGTGGCGTCTCTTCTTGAGCCGAATCACTCCCTTGCTCAGCGGCTTGCACCGCTTCATCAAAGGCACCGCTGTCATCGGCCGTCACCCCATGAGAAAGGTAGCTCAGCACATCAATTCGCTCAATGCCATTTTTCTCCAAAATATAAACCGCATGGGAGTCCTGTTCAGCAAACAGCGCCGCCAACACATGCACCCCTTCCACCTCAGCATAGCCACTAGACTGAACCATAAAAATGGCGCGTTCAATCACTCGCTGAAAGCTCATGGTTGGTTGCAGCTCTCCATCAGGCGGAACCATCTGCTCTGTTTCCAGATAGTTTTCCAACTGACTCTCAATCAGATTTGGGTCAACGCCGCAAGCGTGAATCACCTCTCTCACTGAGGGCAGTGCCAGCAGCTCCAACAAAAGATGCTCTGTGGTCACAAACTCATGCTCATATTCATGAGCCAAACTAAAGGCATTGCTCAAGGTCATTTGCAACTCTTTACTCAACATTATGTGACCTCCATTTGACACATTAAGGGGTATTGGTGCTCACGGGCATAGCGGTTGACTTGTAGCACTTTCATCTCTGCCACTTCTCGACTGTAGACACCGCACACACCTTTTCCTTGATTATGGACTGCCCACATCACCGTGGTGGCCTGCTCTTCGCTCATTTTAAAAAATCGCATTAACACCTCAATGACAAAATCCATAGGCGTAAAATCATCATTGAGCAACACCACCTGGTAGCGTTTTGGGGGCTTAACCTTGGCGCGCTCCTTTTCCAAAAGCAAATTGCCTTCGTCCAACCCCGTGTCCATTGCATCCCACTGTGCCATCAATGACCTCTTAAGCGTGAGAGACCTTTATATGAGGTGAATCCACGGCTAAAAATGGCTAAAATTTCCCAGTCCTGCGTTGAAAAACTTGCCAATAGCAAGCTATTGCCTGCGTTTTCCGCCTTGAACTGGAAAAATTTTATCTCATTTTTATCTCGAGTCTCACTCATACAAAGGTCTCCATTATCTGATTAAAAGTAGCGCTAGGACGCATCACCGCATCGGCCTTGGCACTGTCAGGGTGGAAGTAGCTACCAATCTCAACCGCTTGCCCTTGAACGCCGTTCAGCTCCTGTACAATTTTTTCCTCATTGGCCGCCAAACTTTCTGCTAAGGGCTTAAACTGCTCAGCCAATTCGGCATCTTCTGTCATAGCCAAGGCTTCTGCCCAGTATAGAGCTAAATAGAAGTGGCTGCCTCGGTTGTCCAGCTCTCCGGTTTTACGAGAAGGGGATTTTTCACTGTTCAACAGCTTTGTTGTGGCCTCAGTCAAAGTATTTGCCAGCACTTGCGCTTTAGCATTATTGTGCTTGCTGGCTTCATACTCCAAAGAGACCGCCAAAGCCAAAAACTCCCCTAAAGAGTCCCAGCGAAGATGGTTCTCTTTAAGTAACTGCTCCACATGCTTAGGCGCTGAACCGCCTGCACCGGTCTCAAACAATCCACCGCCATTCATCAAAGGCACAATGGAGAGCATTTTCGCACTGGTGCCCAGCTCTAAAATGGGGAACAGATCCGTTAGATAATCCCGCAATATATTTCCAGTGACGGAAATGGTGTCTTTCCCTTCTTTTGCACGCTGCAACGCATGGTTGGTTGCATCTACCGGAGACATAATCAAAATCTCTAGCCCTTCGGTATCCAACTGAGCCAAGGTCTCTTCTACCTTAATTTTCAACTGCTGATCATGCGCGCGGTTAGGGTCTAACCAGAAAACAGCGGGGTTACCCGTGGCTCGTGCACGCGCTACAGCCAGCTCCACCCAGTTACGAATGGGGGCATCTTTTACTTGACACATACGGAAAATATCACCCGCTTCTACCGACTGTTCTAATAGCGTATTGCCGGCTTTATCCAGTACTTTTACTGTGCCTGCAGCGGGGATTTCAAAGGTCTTATCGTGAGAACCATACTCTTCAGCTTTTTGTGCCATCAATCCCACATTGGAGACACTGCCCATGGTTGCTGGATCAAAAGCCCCATTGGCTTTACAGAAGTCAATGGTAGCTTGATAGACTCCGGCATAAGAGCGGTCAGGAATCATCGCTTTGGTGTCTTGCCGCTCACCCTTTTTGTTCCACATTTTGCCTGAATCACGAATCATTGCCGGCATGGATGCATCCACAATCACACTATTTGGAAAGTGCAAATTGGTAATGCCTTTATCCGAATCCACCATTGCCAAATCAGGGTTGGCTGCATAACAGGCTTCAATCTCTGCTTTAATTTCTGCTTGTTTATCTTCTGGTAAGCTGGCAATTTTGGCTTCCACATCACTAAAGCCATTATTGGGGTTCAGCCCAAGCTCTTCAAAAAGATCACCAAACTTTTCAAACAGCGGCTTAAAGTAAACCTTCACCGCATGACCAAAGATAATCGGGTCAGACACCTTCATCATGGTCGCTTTTAGGTGCAAAGAGAGCAGAACATTTTCTGCTTTGGCCGCTTCAGTCTCTTTCTGATAAAACTCTGTAAGTGCTTTTTTTGACATCACTGCCGCATCAATCACCTCACCGGCCTGCAGGGGGGCAAAATCCTTTAACACCTGCTCACCTTCTGCAGCTTCCAGCACAATTTTAAACTCTGTCGCTTCTGGCACGGTTATCGACTTCTCACTGCCATAGAAATCTCCTTGCGTCATTGAAACCACATGGGTTTTTGAGTCTGATGACCAAGCGCCCATTTTATGTGGGTGAGCCTGGGCATAAGCCTTAACCGGCGGAGCAACGCGACGATCAGAGTTCCCTTCACGCAACACTGGGTTGACCGCAGAGCCTAGAACTTTAGCATATCGAGCTTGAATCGCTTTTTCTTCCTCGGTTTGAGGGTTAGCAGGATAGTCTGGTACTGGATAGCCTTGCGCCTGTAGTTCGGCAATGGCCGCCTGCAACTGCGGCACTGAGGCACTAATATTTGGCAGTTTAATAATATTAGTCTCGGGCTGCTTGGCCATTTCTTCCAGCTGAGCTAAGGCATCTTCCATCTTCTGATCATCACTCAAATATTCAGGAAAATTCGCTAAAATCCGTCCTGCTAAAGAGATATCTTTCAACACCATCTCAATCCCACCTGCGGAAACAAACTTCTCAATCACAGGCAATAGAGAGTGGGTAGCTAACATTGGGGCTTCATCCGTGTAGGTATAGATAATTTTTGACATTTGCATTTCCTTAAAATTAAA
>CAYOOU010000070.1:0-8037 GCA_964405635.1 uncultured Piscirickettsiaceae bacterium | reverse complement strand
GCCCCCTTAAAGTCCCGCAGAAGCTCAAGCGATTTAATCAGCACTTCCCTAGAGACCTTTGCACGAGTGAGACGCGAACTAAAAATGAGATAAAATTTTCCTAATCGAGGCGAAAAACGCAGGGAATAGCCAGCTATTGCCAAGTTTTTCAACGCAGAGTAGGGAAATTTTAGCCATTTTTAGCCGTGGATTCATCTCGAGCAAAGGTCTCTTCTAAAGCTAAAAGGCTATTTTACACCTTCTAAGAACCCCTTAAAATGATAAAATGAAAGGATGCTAATTAATTGCGATTTAGGGGAACTGCCCCATCTTGACCCTGAAGTGATGCCCCACATTCACCTGGCCAATATCGCCTGTGGCGATCTGCAGGTGACCTTAAAACCATTCAACAAACCCTCTCACTAGCCTCTGTGCATCAAGTCAAAATAGGCGCTCACCCCAGCTATCCAGATAAAGTCAATTTTGGTCGAAAAGTCATTGAGATGCCTTGGTCACAGCTGGAAAGCAGCTTAAACCAACAAATTAAAGCCCTTACCTCTCAACTGACCCCACAACAAACCCTACACCACATTAAACCCCACGGAGCTCTCTATTTAGAGATGATGCGAAACCCTATGCTCTATGAGAAGCTGCTACGCTGGATGCAGCGAAAGTTTCCAGGCATTAAACTAGTGATTCAAGCGGGGATTCACCCTCAAACCTATCACCGCTTAGCCGAACACTACCAAGTCCCTCTACTACTGGAAGCCTTTGCTGATCGAGCCTACCTACCCAATGGACAACTCGCCCCCAGAAACTAACCCGATAGCCTCTATCAAGATCCAGAAACCATTGTGCAACAGGCAAAGCGGTTTCAACACCAACGCTTTGGCGATACTCTCTGTTTCCACTCTGACAACCATGCTTCGATTGAAGCCTTAAAGCTTCTTAACCAGCCGCTTAAACAGAGCTGATGAGCCTAATCCTACAACAAGCTGCAGAAGATGCGGTTATCATCCAAATCCAACACATAAAAAATTGGCCAGTCAACCAAGTATCCAACTCTAGCGAGCGTCCAAGCTAAAAATATCCCCGCTACCGATAAACCACTAGCAAGGTTCATTCGACTCCAGTTCATCATTGCCGTTAACAAAAAGCCCGTTACGGTTGCCAGCGCATAACCAAAAACCATTTCATGCCCATGCCAAGAGAAAGCATTAACGCTTGAAAAGCTTGCATAAGAGGTCAAGTCTGGATAGACCCACCACCACACAAACATGGCAATCACAGAAAATGCTAAGCTCCCAATGAAAAAAGGGCGAAATGCCCTCTCAAAAAAATAACTGGATAACACCTCACCTCCACAAATATTAAATGCCTCAGTTTCAGTCCGTAAAGCCTACCAATACAAGTGTCACGTCTTTTAAAGATAGTCTTTATGACAGCTTTCATATAGAATCATAAACTGATTCATCAATGATTTCCAACCTCGTAGTCTTCACATTGAAAGCCATCAATACTTAAAATGCAAAAACCCGCCATAAGGCGGGTCTTAAGCAGAATCCGAAATAGCCGTTCTATTTCTTTTTCTTCGGTGGCATCAGGTCGGTAATCGTACCTTCTGCCATCTCTGCGGCGAAGCAAAGGGTTTCACTTAGGGTTGGGTGAGGGTGAATGGTGAGACCTATGTCTTGCATATCTGCTCCCATTTCAATGGCCAACATCGCTTCGGCAATCAGCTCACCCGCATTGGGGCCAACCATTCCGCAGCCGAGCAGACGATGGGTTTTGGCATCAAACAGGGCTTTGGTCATCCCCTCATCTCTACCTAAGCTGAGACTACGGCCAGAAGCCGCCCAAGGGAAGGCGCCTTTTTCATACTCAATGCCTTCAGCTTTCAATTCATCTTCAGTTTTTCCTGCCCAAGCGACTTCTGGATCGGTATAGGCTACTGAAGGAATACCCATTGGGGTAAAGGCACTGGGCAGACCAGCAATCACTTCTGCCGCCACTTTTCCTTCGTGAACCGCTTTGTGTGCCAACATGGGTTGACCCACAATGTCCCCAATGGCATAAATGTGATCAACATTGGTTTTTTGCCGTTCATCTACTTCAATAAAGCCCCAGTCATTGACTTGAACACCCGCTTTTTCTGCATCAATGAGTTTGCCATTTGGGGTACGACCCACGGCAACAAGAATACGGTCAAAGGTGTCTGTTTCAGGGCAGTCTTTGCCTTCAAAAGTGACCACCAACCCCTCATCAGTTGCCTCTACATTGGTGACTTTAGACTTGAGGTAGATATTCTCATACTGCTTTTTAATCTTTTTCAGCAGCGGGCGGGTAATGTCTTTATCGGCACCTGGGATAATGGTGTCTCCCAGTTCTACCACTGTGATTTTTGAGCCTAAGCTGTTATAGACTTGTGCCATCTCAAGCCCGATAATCCCACCGCCAATCACCAGCATGCGCTCTGGAATTTCTTCCAGCTCTAGAGCATCGGTAGAATCCATCACTCTTGGGTCATCATGCGGAATAAACGGCAACTTCACCACACGGGAACCCGCAGCGATAATGGCATTTTCAAACGCGATGGTTTTGGTAGAGCCATCTTCCATTTCTACAGTGACAGTATGGTCTGAACTAAACTTTCCATACCCCTGCACCACTTCTACTTTTCGTGCTTTGGCCAAGCCAGATAGCCCACCTGTAAGCTTATTAATGACGGAGTTTTTAAAATCTCGAATCTTATTAATATCAATCTCGGGCTCGGCAAAGGTGATACCGTGTGCCGCCATCTCACGGGTCTCATTCAACACTACAGACATGTGCAGTAGTGCTTTAGAAGGGATACAGCCCACATTTAAGCAGACCCCTCCAATGCTGCTGTAACGCTCTACCATAATGACTTTTTTGCCCAAGTCTGCTGCACGGAATGCTGCGGTGTAGCCCCCAGGCCCTGAGCCCAACACCAAGACCTCACATTGCATATCCGCTTCAGGTAGTTCAGCAGCACTGATCGCTTGAGGCGCTGGCTTACTGCTCGATGTTTCTGGTGCTTTATCAGACTTTGCTTCATCTGTATCACTGACTATCGATACCGCATCACCATCGGCAATTTCTATAGTGGCAATTAAAGAGCCTTCTTTAACTTTATCTCCTTCTGCGACATTGACACGCTCTATTTTGCCAGCATAGGGAGAGGGAATTTCCATGGTGGCTTTGTCAGACTCCAAAGTAATCAAAGAGTCATCTTGAACCACTTCGTCTCCTGGAGCAATCAGCACCTCTATGACATCAACTTCTACAAAATCACCAATGTCTGGTACACGAATTTTTGTCGTTTTACTCATCTGCCACTCCTATAACAATAACTGACGCAGATCGGTGAGATACTGCCCAACGGTGGTGGTGAAACGCACGCCTTCAGCACCATCAATTACACGATGGTCATAGGAGACACTAAATGGCATGATTAAGCGAGGCTCAAACTCAGAACCATTCCATACTGGCTGCATTTTGGCCTTAGAAAGCCCCATAATCGCCACCTCAGGTGCATTTACAATCGGCGTAAATTGTGTGCCGCCAATCCCACCTAAGCTGGAGATTGAGAAGGTTCCACCTGACATATCTTTAGGCGTAAGCTTTCCATCACGGGCACGCTTGCTTACTTCCATCAGCTCTTTAGAGAGCTCAAAAATAGATTTTTGATCTACATCTCGAATGACTGGCACCACCAAGCCATTAGGCGTATCGACAGCAATACCGATATTGTAGTATTTCTTGATAATCAGTGACTGCGCATCTGGAGAGAGAGAGCTATTGAAGTTGGGGAAGTCTTTTAAGGCTTGCACCACCGCTTTCATTACAAATACCAGCGGAGTGAGCTTAACGCCCGCCTGCTCTGCCTTCGCTTTCATTGCCTTACGGAAAGCGTCCATATCGGTGATGTCACACTCATCAAACTGCGTTACATGAGGGCTATTGAGCCAGCTGGCATGTAGGTGCTTGCCTGAGATTTTCTTAATGCGACCCAATTCAACCGTCTCGGTCTCACCAAACTGAGAGAAATCGATTTTGGGTAAAGGTGGAATGCCAGCACCAGCAGAGGTATCTGCGGCTGCACGGCGTCCTTGCATGACCGATTTTATCAAACCTTCGACATCGGCTTGAGTAATGCGTCCTTTTGGCCCGGTGCCCTGCACTTGACTTAACTCTACCCCTAGTTTACGAGCAAAGGCGCGTACTGAGGGGGATGCATGGTAAAGTGCGCCTGCGGCTTGTTTATTAACCGGCTTATCTGCCACGGCTGCTGGTGCTGGCTTTTCTACAGAGGCGGGTTTCTCTTCTGATTTGGGGGCTGGGACTGCTTCTACTGGTGCAGATTCGACGGGTGCATCTTCTTTGGTCTCATCTGCTTTTTGCTCACCATCGACTTCAATATCTAGAATATGGCTGCCTTCACTCACCATATCCCCCACATTTACCAGCACCTTTTTCACGGTACCAGAAACGGTAGAGGGAATCTCCATAGTGGCTTTATCTGATTCTAGGGTAATGAGAGAATCATCAATATCGATATGATCCCCCTCATTGACCAATACTTCGATCACTTCGACCTGATCAAAATCACCAATATCTGGTACGGTAAATTTCATAATTGACATATTGTCTCCTCAACAAAAAAACCGCCCAGTAAAGTGGGCGGCTGTTTATTTATTTATGCTTTTACAGGAATGGTTTTCTCGGCATCAATGCCATACTTTTCCATGGCTTGTTTCACCACTTCTGGCTTGACTTTACCTTGGTCTGCCAAGGCTTTCAGAGCAGCAACCACCACATAGTGCTTGTTCACTTCAAAGAACGCACGCAACTTCTCACGGGTATCAGAGCGACCAAAGCCATCGGTGCCCAGCACATGGTAATCACCCGGCACATACTCACGAATCCGCTCTGCATAGTCACGCATATAGTCAGTGGCAGCAATCACAGGCCCTTCTGATTCAGACAATAACTGAGTCACATAAGGTACCTTCTGCTCTGCCTCAGGGTGCAACATATTCCAGCGGCTGCACTCAATCCCATCACGGCGCAATAGATTAAAGCTTGGAGCAGCCCAGATATCTGCCGCCACATTCCACTCATTTTCCAAAATCTCTGCCGCAGCAATCACTTCACGGAAGATGGTACCAGAGCCCATTAGCTGCACACGGTTCTGATGCGAGGCACCGGACTTCTTAAAGGCGTACATCCCTTTTAGAATGCCCTCTTCTGCCCCTTCCGGCATAGCAGGATGGCTATAGTTTTCATTCATAGAGGTGAGGTAGAAGAACACATCCTCTTTGTTGTGCATCATGCGGCGAATACCATCACGAATAATCACCGCTATCTCATAGGCAAAGGTCGGATCATAGGTGATACAGTTGGGCACCATATCAAACATAATTAAGTTGTGACCATCTTGGTGCTGCAAACCTTCCCCTTCTAGGGTAGTACGGCCAGCGGTAGCCCCTACAATGAAACCACGGGCGCGAGAATCACCTGAAGCCCAGACTAAATCCCCAACACGCTGATAGCCGAACATGGAGTAGTAGATATAGAAAGGAATCATGCTTTCACCATAGTTGGCATAAGCCGTTGCGGCAGCAATCCAGTTAGCCATCGCACCTGCTTCATTAATCCCCTCTTCAAACACCTGACCATTGGCGGACTCTTTGTACCACATCAACTGATCAGCATCCATTGGCTCATAAAGCTGTCCGGCAGGATCATAGATTCCCACTTGACGGAATAGGCCTTCCATACCAAAAGTACGCGCTTCATCAGGGATAATGGGAACACAACGAGGACCGAGTGTTTTGTCTCGTAATAGAATCGATAAGATACGAACAAAGGCCATGGTAGTGGACATTTCCCGATCACCTGTACCATCCAACAGCATCTTAAAGCTACTCAACTCTGGTACAGGCAGAGGTTTTGCATCATCACGACGCTGAGGCAAACTCCCCCCTAGCTTTTCACGCTGCGCCTTCATATATTGCATCACATCAGAATTTTCATCTGGCTTATAGAAAGGCACATCCTTTTCCAGCGCCTCATCAGAGATAGGAATAGCGAAACGGTCACGGAAGTATTTCAACCCATCTAAATCCAGCTTTTTCTGCTGGTGAGCGGTATTGGCAGCTTCACCATAAGGTCCCATACCATAACCTTTAACCGTTTTCGCTAAAATAACGGTCGGCTTATCTTTGGTTTCGCTTGCTTTGAGATAAGCGTTATAAATCTTACGCGGAGAGTGTCCACCACGGGTAAGGCGGAAGATCTCTTCATCGGTCATGTCTTCGACTAGCGCAGCGGTTTCTGGATACTTACCAAAGAAGTGTTTACGCACATAGGCACCATCTTTGGCCTTGTAGGACTGATACTCGCCATCAACCACTTCGCCCATACGTTGGATCAACTTGCCAGACTTATCTTTTTGTAGCAAGATGTCCCAACCTGAACCCCAAATGACTTTGATAACATTCCAGCCAGCGCCACGAAAGAAGGCTTCTAGCTCTTGAATAATCTTGCCATTACCACGCACTGGGCCATCCAAGCGCTGTAAGTTACAGTTAACCACAAAAATGAGGTTATCCAGCTTTTCACGGGTGGCCAACTGAATGGCACCTCGAGATTCTGGCTCATCCATCTCTCCATCACCAAGGAATGCCCAAACTTTGCGGCCATCAGTTTCTGCCAGCTTACGCGCTTGCATATACTTCATAAAGCGAGCTTGATAGATTGCCATCAAAGGTCCTAGCCCCATAGAAACTGTTGGGAATTGCCAGAAATCGGGCATCAACCAAGGGTGTGGATAGGAAGAGAGTCCTTTGCCATCCACCTCTTGACGGAAGTTTTTCAAATCCTCCTCGCTCAAACGCCCTTCCATAAAGGCGCGAGCGTACATTCCAGGGGCGGTGTGCCCTTGGAAGAAAATCATATCGGCACCTAACTTGTGATCAGGGCCCTTAAAGAAATGGTTCATCCCAACTTCATACAAGGTACAGCTGGAAGCATAAGAGGCGATGTGCCCCCCAACACTGGTGGTTTTATTGGCACGCACCACCATCGCCATCGCATTCCAACGCAACATCGCTCGCAACTTCTGCTCTAGCTTTAGGTTGCCTTCATAATTCACCTGTTGCTCAACGGGAATGGTATTAATGTAAGGTGTATTGGCGGAATAAGGCATATCAATGCCGTGCTGACGCGCCTTTTCAATCAAAGCGGCGATTAAATGTTTGGCTTTTTCAGAACTTTCAAAGGCCACCACTGCCTCTAATGCGTCGATCCACTCTTGGGTTTCTTGTGGATCTTGATCAATGAACTGTTCGCTCATAAAACTACCTCGTAGGTTAGGACAGGTCCTGTCACTGCGGTTTTGGGCCACGCTTTTAGCACTGGCCATTTAAAAAATTAGCGGAATCATACCATTTTTGGCAACAGTTGCCCAGTTGTGAAAGGGAAAATCTACGCATTTACTTAGAGTCTGGTTCTGTGGCTGATTTGGGCTCAGAGACGGGAGAGAGCCAGAATTTGTGCATGGCATTTTCCAGCTCAGTTAAAGCTTTTTGATAGACCCCACGCTTAAAATCCACCACCTCTTGCACCGGCAACCAGTAGTCTACCCAGCGCCAGTCTTCAAACTCAGGGACTTTATAACCTTCCAACTGAATTTTTTCTTCGCCCGAGACTAAGCCAAACATAAACCATATCTGCTTCTGCCCCACACAGACCGGCTGACTGTAGTGGCGAATCAAGTGTGCAGGCAGATCGTAATGCAACCAGTCTGCAGTACGCCCCAATACTCGAACATCTGAAGGGGAGAGCCCCACCTCCTCTTTCAGCTCCCGAAAGGCAGCCTGCTGCGGGGTTTCATTAGGGCGAATCCCTCCTTGAGGAAACTGCCAAGCATCTTGATGCACTCGCTTTCCCCAAAAGAGTTGTCCCTCTTTATTGACAATTATAATGCCGACATTCGGTCGGTAACCTTGCTCATCTATCACAGGAATTCTC
>CAYOOU010000069.1:4329-8051 GCA_964405635.1 uncultured Piscirickettsiaceae bacterium | reverse complement strand
CCTCCGTCTCCGCCATTTTGTAGCTGGAAGGAAAGCGAATTAAAAATCGCAAAATTTTCTTGACAGCAAGAAGGCGAATCACTAAAATACGCACTTCTTAAAAAACGCGCCTGTAGCTCAACTGGATAGAGTACTCGGCTACGAACCGAGCGGTTAGGGGTTCGACTCCCTTCAGGCGCACCATATTCCAAACCCTCGCTTATGTAAATAAGCGGGGGTTTTTTATTTCTATCTTTTTTATGTTGAGAATAAATAAAAAGGGCTTTCTGGTTGTGAAGCCCTTGTGTGAAATTATTTTTTAAGCCGCTTTTGTGCTTCTCCCTGAATGCGTTTGATCATGTGGTATAAACCAGTGGAGCGGTTAGGGGAGAGGTGTTGTAGTAGGCCAATTTCTGCCAAAAAGTCCAAAGGGGCATTGGCAATCTCTTCGGGTGTCCGGCCGTTGTAAATTCTCAGTAGCATCGCGATTAGGCCCGCTACAATGGCGGCATCGCTGGTGGCTTGCATATAGAGTCGCTCGTCTTCCCCTTCTTCTATGTGAATCCATACCTGGGATTGACAGCCATGAATGCGGTTCTCTTCGTTTTTGAGGCTTTCATCCATCTTTTGTAGGGTTTTGCCCATATCTATTAGATACTTATAGCGGTCTTTCCAGTTGTCAAAGTGGGTGAAGCGTTTGACGAGGTCCTGTTGTACTTCTTCTATATTCTTGATGGGAGGTGTGTGTTTCATAGTCGTTCTTTCTGATTGGTTAAGAGAGCATCATTGTAATGAATATTGAATGGGAACCACAATTTTTTTCGCTTTGGTAGGCATCTCTTTGGGGAAGGGTTTGAACTGGGATTTCATCTGCTGTTGTACCACTTCTAGGGCGGCTTGGTCTAAAAGGGGATAGCCTGAGGAGGCGTGGATTTGAATTTGGGTGATGTGTCCGTCGGGGTGTAGTGTAAAGCGGAGAATTACTTTGCCTTGCTGGTGACGACGGCGGGCTCTATAGGGGTAGTTCTGCTGGGCATGGTAGGCGATTTGTTGGCTAAGTGCTTGTAAATAGCGCTGCTCAATGGCCTTGTAGGCGGAAGAAGGCTGGGCGGCAGTAGTCCTTTTTTGAGGTGTGGGTGTTGAAGGAGAGGACTGAGCCGGCTTAGCTGGTTTATTGGCTGGCGTTGCTTTAGCAACTTTTAAGGCAGGGGCGGCTTGTGGGGCCACTTTTGTGATGGTTTTGGCTGCTTTGGGGGGTGTTGGTTGTGTGGCTTTTTTAACAGGTTTGGGCTTAGGCTGTGGTTGTGTTTTTTTTGTCACAGCGTGTGGCTTTGGATTGTTAGGCAAAGACTTGGTTTGAGGTTTGGTCTGAGGCTTAGGGTTAGGTTCGTGCTTTGGTTGAGGTTTTGATTTGAGTTTGTTGGTTTGTTTGGTCTCTTTTTGAGGTTCTTTTTTCGTGGCAACAGACGTTTTTTGTTGTGGGGCTGGGGCAGCGCTGGCAAACATATTTAAAGTGACAGGCACGGGTTTGAGGTTGGGGGAGGCCACTTTTTGTTCTGACAGAAACGGCCAGGCAGCGAAGAGTACCAAAAGATAGAGTAGGGCGGTGAGAATAAATGCTTTCCTGGAGGGGGACATTGCCAAAATCCATTAACTTTGGTGTTCGGTCAAGATGGTGAGGTGGTCAAAGTGTTGGGCTTTGAGCAGGTCAACCACTTGGGCAAAACGACCAAAATGGGTTTTTATATCCACCTTTAGGAGGATGGGCTGGTCATGGTGTAGAAGGTTCAGGTCATATTTTAGGTTAGCAAGGCTTCGGGTTTGGCCATTAAGAAAAAGTTGCCCTTGGGCATTGATGGTAATTTGTATGGCTTTCTGTTGGGTAGTACCAGAAATAGGTTGGGTGTGCTGGGTTTTGGGGAGTTCAATATTGAGCTGATCCTGCACAATAAAGCTGGCAGTGGTGAGCACAATGGCCAATAACACCAGCATGACATCAATCATGGGAATGACATTGATTTGATCAAACTTTTTCATGGCAAGTGCTTGAGTGTTGAGCTTGATATTGCAGTTGCAGCACTTCTACCTTTCGCATCAAAGCGTTGTAGCTCATAATGCTGGGTATGGCGACTAAAATCCCGCCTGCAGTCGCTTTAAGGGCTAATGCCAAGCCGAGCATAATGGCGCTGCTGTTAAGGTGTGCGCTGTGCCCTAGGTCATAAAAGGTGAGGAGGATGCCAAGGATCGTACCCAATAATCCGATGTAGGGGGCGTTGGCGCCCATACTGGCAATGGTGGTAAGGTGGCGAGTCAGGTCAATGGTGAGGAGCTCGGGTTTTGTGTACTGTGAAAGGTCTAGTTGCTTAAAGAACAGTAGGCGTTCTAGGCTAAACCAGAAGGTAATAAAGCTCATCAGTGCAAGAGTTCCGAAGATAAATGGGTCAAGATATTCACGAAGCAGTTCCATGACAGGATTCCTGTTGGATTTTAATTGTCGAAGTGTGCCAAAGCTTGGGTTGAAAAGCAATTTTTAAGGCTGAATAAATCTTGAAGACCTGTAGCATTCAATAAGTTGCTTGAATGAATTTGCTAGAATGGTAAAAAAACGTTAGTCTTCGTAAGACTTTATTGAAAACAGGAAAATAAAATGAAGCGTCGCGACTTTTTAAGAAGCTCTATTTTGGGAACTGCTGGTCTATTAGGTACCTCTGCTTTGAGACCGGTATATGCAGAGGCGGACTTTGAGATTAAAGCAGAGCCAATGTACGATGTACCTGCTACCCAAATTTCGGACCACTGCTATTACATTTTGGCGAAAGACCCTGAGCCAAGCCCAGAGAACCATGCATTCTTTAATAACCCTGGATTTATTGTGACCCAAAAAGGAGTGGTGGTGATTGATACCGGGAGTTCGGTACAGATTGGAGGGATGGTTATTCGTCAGATTAAAAAGGTGACGGATAAGCCGATTATTATGGTAATTAACACTCATTATCATGGGGATCACTTTTTGGGGAATCACGCTTTTGTTAATTATGATCCCAATATGCCTATCTATGCGCATCCAGCAGCCATTGAAAATATTAAAAATGGCGGTGGAGAGTTTTGGTATAACTTTATGCAGCGACTTTCCAATAATGCCATTAGTGGCACGCACATTACGCTGCCCAATAAGACTTTAAAAGGTGGGGAGACTTTTGATTTTGGTGATGTGTCTATTAAAGTGCATCAATTTGGTAAGGCGCACACAGAGTCAGATTTAATTATGGAAGTGCATGAGAAGGAGGGTAAAAAGGTAACCTATATTGGTGATGTCGCCATGCGTCGTATTGCCAATATGAGTGATGGCTCTTTTGCTGGCACGATAGAGACCATGAAAAAGTGCCGTGCCTTAGGTAGCGATTATTATGTGGGTGGACATGGTCCTTACGATAATGTTGCTTTAATTGATGATATGCAGAAGTTCTGTGAGGTGATTTGGCAAAACGCTCAGAAATATTATGATGAAGGTCTGTCTGACTTTGAGATTAAGCCTATTATTATGAAAGACCCCTTTATGCAAAAAGTGGTTAGCAAATGGCCAGGCTATAAATCGACCTTAGGTAAGTTTGTAAGTGTGGCAGTTCAAGAAGTGGAAAACGCCATGTTTTAGATAAAGATTTATCGAAAATTTGTCAAAATCCCCAGTCCTGCTTGGTAAAAATGGTTTTTTGCTTGGCAGGGCTGGGGATTTTGTCGTTTTT
>CAYOOU010000069.1:0-4229 GCA_964405635.1 uncultured Piscirickettsiaceae bacterium | reverse complement strand
TTTAATCGAGAAAATCTAAACAGGCGTCTAGCCCTCGGTAGTTAATAGCGGTATCAGCTTGTGCTTGCACGGTAGGTTTGGCGTGATAGGCAATGCTGAGTCCTGCTTCTTGCATCATTAGCAAATCATTGGCACCATCACCAATGGCAATAACTTGGTCAGGGGTGATGTTGAGCTGCTCACAGAGCTCATGGAGGTAATCAGCTTTAGCTTGGGCATCGATAATGTCGCTCTCTACGGTGCCGGTGAGCTTATCTTCCAACTCTCCCAGTACATTGGCTCGGGTAAAGTCCAAGTCAAATTCTGCTTTAAGCCGCTCGGTAAAGTAGGTAAAGCCGCCGGAGACTAGGGCAAAGGCGATATTTTTTGCTTTCAGTCCTTGTAACCATTGTTCTGCACCTGGGTTGAGGCAGAGTCGTTCTTGATAGACCCTTTCTAAGGCTTGCACCTCTAGCCCTTTGAGTAGCGCCACTCGTTTTTTGAGGGAGCTGGCAAAATCCAGTTCTCCTTGCATTGCTGCTTCGGTAATGGCTGCCACTTGTTCTTTAATATTGAGCATGTCGGCAATCTCATCAACACATTCAATGGCGATTAGGGTGGAGTCCATATCGCTGATGACCAAGCGAATTTGCTCAGCGTTATAGCTTTCTGGTAGGGTGTTAATATCCAGCTTGAGTTGCTGTCGTAATGTATCTAGCTTCTCTAGGGAAAGGGTTTTAGGCGCATCACAACGGTAGTGGGTGGTTTTGTGATAGAGTGGGGCAGCTAACACTGTTTCCAGTTCGATCTGTTGGGCTTCGTTTAGTTGTGGTGTGTGGATAATATAGAGAGGCATAAGAGGTCCTGCTGGGTTATCGATTAATTTTTTAGGGGCACTATTTTAGTGTGTGCCAGTTGGTCATGCAAAAATTGTTTTTTGGGAGAGAAAAAAAGCCAGAGCCAACTAATGGGCAGTAGCAGAGCCGCCCAAAAGAAGCGTAGGTTTGCATCATGTCGAGTGAGGAGATAGCCATCTTCTCGCTCCAGTCTAAGTTGCCAGGTACGAAGGCCTGGGGTTTGGCCGGTTTTGAGCCAGAAATGGGAGAGGTAGAGGTAGGTGATAGCGATTAAATAGAATTGAAAGCTGATCAGGCTGGTAGGGTTTTGTTCAAAACCTGGACCTAGCCAAACTACAAAGGGAATGGCTGCCGCAAACCAAACGGATACGAGCAGCAGTAGGTCATATAAAAAAGCAAACAAGATTTTTAGCGCAGTTTTCATGTGGCTTATAATACCTGAAATTTAACATTTGGGAGAGGGTTAGATGAATTTGGCTGGAGAAGTGGGGCTTGGTTGGGTGCTGGTGGGATGGTTGGGCGCCATAACAATGGTAATGTGGGCTATGCGTCACGCCCCTTGGCATAAGGTGTCGGGAGATGGAGGTGCTCAGAGCGTCTTTTTAGGAATGGTCGTGGTGGTTCTGTTGGTGTGGAGTACTGGTGCGGAAATTGATAATGGTCTGAATTTTCACTTTTTGTTGATGACCTTAGTGACCTTGATGTTTGGGTTTACCTTTGCTTTATTACTGGCATTTTTGGTAGTCGTTGGAATGACTTTGGCAGGACATGGTGACTGGGCAATACTGGGTTGGAACTATTTATTGATGGGGGGGGTGCCTGTGGCGATTAGCTGGTGGTTGGCAAAATTGGCTTATCGTTTTTTGGACAGAAGTTTTTTTGTGTTTGTGTTGCTCAATGGCTTTTTTGCGGCGGCTTTTTCTACCGTAATCGCCTTGGTGTTGATTGGTGGGGTAATGAGCTTGAGTGGCTTGCAAAGCTGGGAGATCGTCTCCAAACAGTATATGAGCTTTGTCCCCATCTTGGCACTGCCAGAAGGGTTTTTAAATGGCTTTTTGTTGGCGGCAATGGTGTTGTTTAAACCGCATTGGTTGGCCTGTTTTAGTGATGAGGCTTATCTGCAAGGAAAATAGAAAGAGGAGTGAGGCAACTTAGCTTTTGCCTGAGTTTGAAAATGGCCAATAAAAAAGCCAGCATATGCTGGCTTTTTAGAGACGAGTAAGAAGTCCAGGTCTTACTTTTTCGCCCAAAGTGGAACAATATTTGCGTAGTCTTTACTTTGTTTAATTTCTGCTTTGGCAATTTTCAGCGCCAGTTTGGCATTTTTCATTGCTGCAGCATCGTCACCTTTCTTTTTCGCAGCTTCTGCTTTAGCTAGGTAGTGATCAACATAGGCTTTTTTCATTTTTTTCTGTTTCCAGACATTGCCATGAGAAGCGGCTTCTTTGTGTGTAGCTTTAGCCTGGGCAACAACATCGCTATAAGAAGCAGATGAAGACATTGGGTTGCCTACGCATGCACCAAGAGTCATAGTGGTGGCGATGGTTGCAGCAATAAGTAATTTTTTCATTGGTTCCTCCAATTGAATGAGCTTTTATTTTTTTATAGTCGTCGCAGTGTGTACGGTGACAACATCTACAATTTTAGTGGTTTTAGCAAAATAGTAAAGGCCGAAACCTACTTTTTTGGAAAATTAAAGTGTCGGAAAATAGGTTATTCAGTTTACCCCGTGGCTGTCAATCCTTATAATGTACAAAATTTTATTCAATTATGGTACTTCTTAAGGCTAGAGTAAGTTGGAAATGTTTCTAACTTGTTGAAAAATCAAATGTTGTTTGATGTGGTTCGAGAAGAAATGTCGCAGTGTAGAGGTAGATTTAAAATACTGATGCGGCTATAAAGAAGTGCTTATATAGACTGGTGGGAAAAATATGCGAATTTTACAAGAAGCTTTAACTTTTGATGATGTTCTTTTGGTGCCAGCACATTCGACAGTGCTGCCTAATGAGGTGAACTTAAAAACCAAAATTAGTCGTGGGATAGAGCTGAATATTCCTTTTGTTTCGGCAGCTATGGATACGGTGACAGAGGCGCGCTTAGCTATCTCTATGGCACAGGAAGGCGGAATGGGGATTATTCATAAGAATATGACCATTGATGAACAGGCGTATGTGGTCACGAAGGTGAAGAAATATGAGCACGGGGTGATTAATGAGCCTGTAACCGTTCAGGTGAGCGATTCGGTTAAAGAGGTGATGGATATTACAGAACGAAATCGAGTTTCTAGTGCCCCTGTAATGGATGGGAAGGACTTAGTGGGTATCGTCACTTCTCGTGATTTGCGTTTTGTTACTGACTTAAGCAAGCCAGTTTCTAAAATTATGACTCCAAAAGATAAGCTGGTAACCGTGCGAGAAAAAGCCTCTCGGGAAGAGGTGATGAAAAAGTTACATGACTATCGTATTGAGCGTTTGCTGGTGGTTGATGATAACTTTAATCTTAAAGGCATGATCACCGTTAAGGATATGATGAAGTCCTCTGAGCACCCGAATGCGTGTAAAGACGAAAATGGTCGCCTACGCGTGGGGGCAGCTGTTGGAACGGGTGCAGATACGGAAGCTCGAGTAGAAGCTTTGGTGGAAGCCGGTGTGGACTTGATTATTGTGGATACGGCTCATGGGCACTCGCAAGGGGTACTAGACCGTGTGGCTTGGATGAAGCAGAACTACCCAGAAGTACAAGTGGTGGGTGGTAACATTGCCACGGGAGAAGCCGCTTTGGATTTGGTTAAGGCGGGTGCCGATGGGGTTAAAGTGGGCATTGGTCCTGGCTCTATTTGTACGACCCGTATTGTCGCTGGGGTTGGGGTGCCACAAATTACAGCTATCTCTAATGTCGCCACTGCACTAGAGGGCACGGGTGTGCCAATTATTGCGGATGGCGGCATGCGTTTTTCTGGTGATGTCGCAAAGGCGTTAGTGGCTGGCGCTTCTTGTGCCATGATGGGCAGTATGTTTGCGGGAACAGAAGAGGCGCCTGGTGAAGTCATCTACTACCAAGGGCGTGCTTATAAGTCTTACCGTGGTATGGGATCTTTAGGGGCAATGTCTCAAAAGCAGGGATCCAGTGACCGTTATTTCCAGTCTTCTAATGCTGCTGATAAGTTGGTGCCTGAAGGGATTGAAGGTCGGGTGGCCTATAAAGGGCCTTTGGCGCCAATTATTCACCAGTTGGTGGGTGGCTTGCGTTCAAGTATGGGATATACCGGTTGTAAAGACATTCCTGAGTTTAATACCAAACCAAGCTTTGTCCGTGTGACCAGTGCTGGGATGGCAGAAAGTCATGTGCATGATGTGACCATTACCAAAGAAGCCCCGAACTATCGAGTTTAAA
>CAYOOU010000068.1:0-8471 GCA_964405635.1 uncultured Piscirickettsiaceae bacterium | reverse complement strand
AATACCTGCCTGTCACGCAGGGGGTCGCGGGTTCGAATCCCGTCCGCTCCGCCATTTCTTTTTCTATTCTTTTATATGTTCATTACCCTAGCAAAACACTATTCCTGTTTTTAAACTACTTTCTGAGTTTAAAGTTTTTGCTAAACTTTATTAAGCCATAATGTCCAGCAACCGACCGATTAGCTGATCTTCTGTTTTCAGGGCTTTAATATTCGCTTCGCTCATTTGCTCAGCCCCTTTTAGATTAACAGCAGCCGCCTCCAAAGAGGGTTTTGTGCTCTCATTTAGTGTGCTATTAGTTTGTGGCTTAGTTACCGCTGCATTAGGACTGTGTGGAATGGTTGCTTGAACTAATTGGTCAGAGGCGCTCTGATAAGTGGTCAAGCTGGTTTGTAGGTCATTTAGGGTATTCATTTTTCAAAGCTCCTTACTGGTAAGCTAAGTATGTCTGCAAGGGTTTAATTTGATAGAGCACAAAGACATTTCCCCAGCGTTCACTGCCTTGCCGGTCTACAGTAATTTTAATTTTATCATTTTCCCAGATATAAGCACGGTATGTACCGGATCCGCCCCAACTTTTGGTGATCACTATGGGGGCTTGCTTTACTTTCTTCTGGATGAGTTGCGCCACTTCTTGTGTCGTAATGCCGCTACGACGGTTATTAAATTCTAGGCTACTGGGGCGATAAAGGCGATAGAGAGAGGAGAGCTTACCCTCTGGAGTGTAACGGCACTCAATATAATAACTGTCTCGAAGATTTGACCAAGGGAAGAATTTATCGATATTTTTTTGCCGTACGGTAGATTTTGCTTGAATAAAGCCGCCTGCATTCCACAAAAGCTTTCGTATGCTGTTTAGGTCTTGTTCAATTAATTTTGCACCTAAAAAAGTGATATCTTCCAGCTTAGGAGCCGTTTTTTCAGCGGGTTCTTCTTCTGCACTAAAGCTCGACATAGCGGGTGCTATCAGTATTGAGAGCATCAGAAGTTGGAATATGTGTAAACGGTAAGCCTGTTGTTTCATAAGTCCTAGCCTAATAGCATATAAATATAGGGTTTCTTATCACGCTATCGGCAGCTCTAACCATTTCTTGAAGGGGCTAAGTGAAGCTTCATCTGTATTGGAAAGCGTCCATAGCGTTTGGTTCGGTAAGTTAAATTCTGCTAGCTCTTCAGGGGTCACCGCTTCAAACTGTTGGCTTTGAAACTGCATCACTTCAACTGTCGCATCAGAAGGGGTGTTATTTAGTTTCTGACGATGTTCAATCTGCTGGGCTATTTGCTTCAGATCAGTTTGCACGCTGATAATACGTAAGGTTGCTTGATGTTGTTGTGCCAAGCGATAGAAGACTTTGCGATGGTCTTTTTTTAGATTAGTGGCATCAACAATAACGGTTTGTTGCTGTTGGAGCAAAGTATTAGTCAGTTTATGAAGCTGTCCATAGGTCTTTCGATTCATCTCCAGCCCATAAAGACTAGGGCGTTGAGACTCAGTAGGTCGTTGCAAGGGCTGTATGCCAAAAAGCCTTTTTCGCTCAATGTCTGAACTCACCACAATGCCTTGGCACAAAGGGGCAATTTTTTCAGCCACATAGCTTTTGCCAGATCCGGCAACGCCTTGCATCAAAATAAGCTGAGGTTGAGGCAACTGATAGGCGACCGCTTCTGCTTGTAAAATAAAATTCTGTGCCCGTTCCAGTGTCTGCTGAACTTCCAAAGAATGGGAGAGTTGCTGTGCCCGCAAGGCGGTAATTTTGGCACGCACTAAATTTCGATAAACTTGATAAAGTGGCAAAACCCCCAGTCCTGCATAGTCACCCGTTTGCTGAAGGTATTGGTTCAGGATTTGATTCGCCAAAGCAGGCTGTTTTCGATCAACTAAGTCTACCAATAAGAAGGCTAGATCACTCATTCGGTCAATCCAGCGAAAAGCCTCATTAAACTCAATACCATCAAACAGCACAGGTTGCTCATCAATCAGGGTGATATTGTCTAAATGCAGGTCGCCATGACAGGCACAGACAAAGCCAGAAGCTCTACGCTGAATTAGGGTTTCCTTAAGCTGTTCAACTTGAAACTCTGTCCATCTGTGCAGCTGTCGTAGCTTGTATTGTGTTTCAGGGTGGGTAAAAACTTCTAAAAGAGGGGGGAAGTTGTCCAACATGGGTTGCTGGATACTTTCAGGTGTCCCCCAAGGGCTCTGTTTATCTACCTTTTCTGCTTCAAGATGAAGTTGTGCAATCTGTTGTGCCAACTGTTGGGTTTGAAGCGTGCTCAGTTCGTGTTGCTGGAGATAACGCCCTAATACACAGTTAGGATCAAATTGCCGCATTTTTAATAGATACTCCACAGGAGCCGCTTCAACTGAAGTAGAGGGCGTATTTAGGGAAAAACCTTTCTGTTGCTGAAAAATGGGCAACACCTCCAGATAGAGTTGTGGGGCGGTGCGCCGATTGAGCTCAAATTCTAGTTGATAAAATTGGTGTCGCTTCTCTAGTGTTGAGAAGTCTAAAAAACCAAAGTTGACTGGTTTTTTCAGTTTATAGGCATAGGCCCCCGTTAAAAAAACAATGGAGATATGGGTTTCAATGGTAGTGATTACCTCAACAGGGTGAGGATAGAAGTCTGGTGTCAGCAGCGCCTCCACCAGTTGATCAAAGTTAGAAGGGTTGGGGGAGGGCGCCATATTGAGGGGTTAAGCCACCCCTTGCTTCTCTTTAAGCTCTTGCTTGCGCTTCATTTCAACGGTCAAAGTTGCAGTGGGGCGAGCTTCCATTCGAGCCAAACCAATTTCCTCACCGCTGATTTTGCAATAGCCATAGTCGCCATTTTCAATATCACGCAAAGATTGCTCTATTTTAGCAATCAGTTTGCGTTCACGATCTCGAGCTCGAAGCTCTAAGGCAAACTCTTCTTCTAAACTGGCACGATCATTGGGGTCAGCAGGGGTTTCAGAGTCGGTTTGCAAATGATGTACCGTTTGGGAGGCCTCTTCCATCAGCTGTTTCTTCCAGGCCAATAGTTTTTGTCGGAAGTGCTCCAACATCTCAGGACTCATATATTCTTCACCCTCTTTAGGTTGATAGGGGGGGTAGTCCTCAATAAACTGTTTCGATAATTCCATGGCATCACTCCTTGTATTTTAATATTTTTTCGCCTGAAAAATTTTAACTGCACTTTATATCAGGTTTTCGAAAGGTTTTCAAATAACCTTTCTTTGGGTAAAGGGCTGTCAGGGGTTGATATCGACCATTTTTCATAGAGTTAAGGCTATCACTATCATTAAAATTTATAGAGTTGTAATAATGATAAACTTAATTTATAGTATCAAGCATTAATTTTTACGAAACAGGAGAAAATAATGGCAGAATTAAAAGCGCTACTATTTGACGTGGATGGCACCTTAGCAGATACAGAAAAAGACGGTCACCGTGTTGCCTTTAACTTGGCTTTTGAGAAAGCAGGATTAGACTGGCATTGGGATGAAGCGCTGTATGGTGAACTGTTAGCCGTAACCGGTGGGAAGGAGCGTATCCGTTTTTACCTAGAAAAGTTTAATACCGATTTTGAAAAGCCTAAGAACTTTGATGACTTTGTTAAAGGGCTTCACGCCTCAAAAACAGACTTTTATACTCAGTTATTGGCTGAGGGGGCAATTCCACTTCGCACGGGTGTTGAGCGTTTAATTCAAGAGGCCAAAGAAGCGGGTATGAGAATGGCAGTGGTCACCACTACTACTCCAGCCAATGTAACAGCTTTGCTGGAAAGCACTTTAGGACCTGGTTCTGAGTCTTGGTTTGAAGTGATTGCTGCGGGGGATATTGTTCCAGCCAAAAAACCTGCTCCAGACATCTACCACTGGGCAATGGAGCAAATGAAAATTATGCCAGAAGGGGCCATTGCCTTTGAAGACTCCTCAAATGGCATTCAATCCTCTAGTGCCGCAGGTGTAAAAACCTTAATTACGATTAATGACTACACCAAGGAAGATGATTTCTCTAAGGCATATATTGTATTGGATCACCTTGGTGAGCCTGATCAACCCCATCAGGTATTGGCTGGACAAGCGCCAAAAGACCAAAACTATGTTGACTTGGATTGGGTTAAAGCCATGCATCAACAAGGCTAAACTAATAACTGAGTTACCCCAAAAGCCGCTTCAGTTTGAAGTGGCTTTTTTATTTTTACATCTAAAAATTTAGTTAAGGTTTGCTCTCTAAGTTGTTGCCAAATTAGGTTTTTTGTGCCGCCACCGACACTGAAAACTTGTTTTACTTTCCCACTTTCTGATCCCGATGCTTGATTGAGTTTTTGGTAAGCTAATTTTTCAATATTGACCAGTCCTTCAATGATCCCCAATAAAAATTTATCCATATCTTTGTCCGGCTTTAATTTAGGAGGTACGTTGGGATCAAAAATTGGGAATCGTTCGCCTTTTTGCAATAAGGGGTAGTAATCCAGTCCGGTTGGTAGAGACAAGCTACCGTCATCCAACCGCTTGGCGATATTCGATAGTCGCAACTTTAGCTCGTCAAGCTCAAAATGCTTTAATGCAACGGCTCCACCACTGTTAGAAGCCCCTCCAACTAGCCAAAGGTCTCCTAAACGGTGGCTATAGACCCCTGATTCAGGCTGATAAATAGGACGATCTGTTAACTGTTTAATCGCCAAGGTGGAACCAAGAGAGGTAACGGCATCGCCTAGTTTTTGAGCGCCAGTGGCTAAAAAGGCAGCGATGCTATCGGTGGTGCCGCAGTATACTTGGCAGTGGGGAGGGAGGCCAAACTGCCGGGCAATCTCAGGACGAATCTTAGCTAAAAACTGCCCCGCTGGCCGCACCTTGGGTAATTTGAGTGGCGCTACCCATTCGGCAATCCACTCTGGCCAGCTTCGGGTAATAGGGTTATAGCCTAGTTTTAGAGCATTATTTTCATCTGTAATCTGGTATTGCCCCGTTAAATAGCCATTGAGCCAATCTATCTGATGACAAAGGATGGGGTTTTGACTCCTAGTTAGGTGATTTTCCTTTAACCACATGACCTTGGCTAAGGTGCTGGTTGGCCCGAGTACTGCACTTATGGGAGCGTGCAATTGATCTGCTGTTAGTTTTTGTACATGTTTTGCAATGGCTGCCGCTTGAGACTTTGCCCGCTGGTCGTTATACATAAGGGCATCGGTTATGGCAAAAATACCCTCTTTTTGTGGCTGACATAACAGCACTGTAGAAGAGGTAGCATCTAAAATAATTTTCTGAATCTGTTGTCGTTTGTTTTTGGGAATTTGAAGCAGTAATTGTTTTAAAGTTTCAATCCAATTTTGAGGGGGCTGCGTATGCTCACCCTTAGAGCGTGAAGTTCTATGAGAAAGAAAAGAGGCAGTGGGATAATCGACGGTATAAAATTCAATATGTTTTTCCTGGCGCAAGCACCCACGCACACCGGAGGTGCCAAAATCCAGCCCTAAAATCACCATCGCCTCCTATTGTTTATGGAATGAATCCTCCATTTTAAGTGGAAAAAACCCCTTTTACCAAGTAAAATCTCTTGGATTAAGTAAACGGGAAAGGACACAGGAATGAATGAACTGCAGCAAGTTTTGCTGGTGATCGCCGTGGTGGTGATTGGTGCACTGTATTTTATCAGTAAACGAAAAAATCTGGCCGACCAAACCCAAGCCCAAACTCGTCAAAAACAGCAGTTGCATCAGGCTGAGAATCAGGTCTCTGATGCTTCTGCTCGCGCATCCGCACAAGCAGCGTTAAATGACCTGGCTGAGCCTCATATTCCCGTTTCCCAGGCCACAGAAAATCGGTTGCTTAACGAAGAAGAAGTGATTGTTGTTCCTGAAAACCAAGAGAGGCTTCCTTTTGAAGAGCCTGAGTTGGAAGATAAACCAAAGCATATCGTGATTGAAGACCCCGATATGGTTTCAGTGCGAGAAGCTGGAGTACCTGCGGAAGAAGCGCCTGTCACCTTTGGCCGTCCTGAAAACGCAAACCCAGTCATTATGGAAACTACAAATCGTGTGGTGGAAAAAACTGAGCCTGAATCTTTTGTAATAGTGGTGATGAGTACAGGCAGTGAATTTTCAATGAAAGCTGTTCAACACGCTCTACTGGGCGTTGGTTTAGAGTATTCTGCTGAGCAACTCTATATCAAAAAAGACTCTATGGGGAATACCATTATCACTGTGGCCAATTTATTGGAACCGGGGACTTTCCCCGCTGAAAATCTTGAACAATTTACAACCCCAGGTGTTGTGTTGATTCTTCAACTACCCACCACCGTGCGTGCACCTGCGGCCATGCATGATTTGATTATGATGTCTCGTAAAATTTCTCAAAGATTGAATGGGCGGCTTTATAATGCAGAGCGACAACTGCTTAAAGAGTCTGACCTTCAAGCTATGCGCGATGCGGCCATTGCCTATGAATCTGCACCTGCTTAAAGTAGGGTTAAGCCATGGATGAAGCCATTCCAGAAACTATTCGTCAGAGGGTAGCGCAACTTCGAGAACTCATTCAGAAATACAACTATGCCTACTATGTGTTGGACAACCCATTGGTGAGCGATGCCCAGTACGACCAGTTATTCCGTGAGTTGCAACAACTTGAAGTACAGTATCCTGAATTAATTACCCCAGATTCGCCCACTCAACGAGTGGGAGGAGAGCCGCTAAAAAGCTTCCGCACGGTTCGTTATGCGATGCCGATGCGCTCTTTGGATAATGCCTTTTCAGACGAAGACATTACCGCTTTCCATCGACGCATTTTGGAACGACTGCCGGAGCAGCAAGCCATTGAATATGCTTGCGAACCCAAAATGGACGGCTTAGCCATTAATTTGCGTTATGAGCAAGGCAGTTTGGTGCTAGCCAGTACCCGTGGTGATGGCATTGAAGGCGAAGATGTCACCCTTAATGTGCGCACGATTCAAGTCATTCCCTTAAGGTTGTTGGGAGAAGGTTGGCCAGAGGTGTTGGAAGTGCGGGGGGAAGTGTTTATGCCCAAATGGGCTTTTGAAGTTTTGAACCAGCAGCAGTTAGAAAAGGGGGAAAAGCCTTTTGCCAACCCCCGAAATGCTGCCGCTGGTTCTCTTCGTCAGCTGGACCCTAAAATTACCGCTCAACGCAAATTGAGCTTTTTTATGTATGGCTGGGGAGAAATTAGCTCTGACGCATCACTTCCCGCCAAATATACCGAGGTAATAGAGCAGTTTGCCCAATGGGGGTTACCGAAAAACCCTGAAAGCAAAACCGCTTTAAATGATAGCGGTATGATCGACTACTATCATCAGCTGGAAAAAAAGCGGAATGACTTGCCTTATGAAATTGATGGCATTGTTTACAAAGTCAATGACATCGACTTACAAGAAACATTGGGCTTCACCAGTCGAGCGCCACGCTGGGCCATTGCTCGCAAGTTTCCCGCCCAAGAAGTATGGACAAAGCTACAGGATATAGAAGTACAGGTAGGTCGTACCGGTGCCTTGACCCCTGTGGCGATTTTAGATCCAGTAGAAGTTGGTGGCGTAGTGGTCGCTCGGGCAACTTTGCATAACCAAGATGAGATTGACCGCAAAGACATTCGTATTGGTGACACCGTTATCGTTCGCCGTGCAGGAGATGTGATTCCGGAAATTGTTGGGCCTGTGGTCTCTCAAAGGCCTGCGGATGCCAAAAAATTTGAAATGCCTCGTACCTGTCCCGTCTGTGAGTCTGATGTGATCAAAGAGCCCGACAAATCGGTTTACCGCTGCAGCGGTGGGCTTTTTTGCCCTGCACAAAGGAAACGCGCGCTTGAACACTTTGTTTCTCGTAAGGCCATGGATATTCAAGGACTGGGGGATAAACTTATTGACCAGTTGGTAGAAAAGGGCTGGGTTGAGCATCCTGATGACTTTTATCATTTGACCGTTGAACAACTGGCTAGTCTGCCGCGGATGGGAGAAAAGTCGGCCAGTAAGATCGTATCCGCTATTAGGGCTTCAAAAGCCACCACGTTACCTCGCTTTCTCTATGCACTTGGCATTCCTGAAGTGGGAGAAGTGACGGCTAAAAACCTGGCTTATCACTTCCAAACCCTAGAAGCGATTATGCAAGCGGATGAAGTTGCCCTTGAAGCGGTGCCTGATATTGGCGAAGTGGTGGCTCACAATATTGTCACCTTCTTTAAACAGTCTCACAACCAAGAGGTGATTCAAGGTTTACAGAAAGCTGGGGTACATTGGCCCAAAATTGAAGCTCCTGCAGCCGAAGTTGAGTCGCCCTTTAAGGGGAAAGTGGTGGTGCTTACCGGCACGCTCCATCAGTGCACACGAGAAGAGGCTAAAGAGCAGCTTGAGGCTTTAGGTGCAAAGGTAACCAATAGTGTGTCTAAGAAAACGGATTATGTGATTGCTGGAGAAAAAGCCGGCTCTAAATTGAAAAAGGCCCAAGATCTGGGGGTCACCGTTTTAACAGAAGAAGAATGG
>CAYOOU010000067.1:0-8540 GCA_964405635.1 uncultured Piscirickettsiaceae bacterium | reverse complement strand
ACCACCAGCAGATCAATATCCCCGCCTTTTTTATCATCATCCACTCGAGAACCAAATAGAAAAAGCTCCGCCTTTGGCGAAATCTCAGCCAAGGCGGATTTAAGGACTTTAACTTCTGCGTCTGTTAGCCGCATTTTATAAAACCTCAACCCCACCCAAGTAAGGACGCAAGACTTCAGGGACGGTAATGGTGCCATCTGCATTTTGGTAGTTTTCGATAATCGCCACCAAAGTACGACCCACGGCTAGACCTGAACCATTGAGGGTATGCACCAGTTGTGGCTTTTCTTGTCCTGAACGGAAGCGAGCTTGCAAGCGGCGAGCTTGGAAGTCTTCAAAGTTGGAGCATGAAGAGATCTCACGGTAGGCATTTTGCCCAGGCAACCACACTTCTAAATCATAGGTTTTAGCGGCAGAAAAACCAATGTCTCCCGTGCAGAGATTCATCACGCGATAAGGTAACTCTAACTTTTGCAAAATCGCCTCTGCATGAGCGGTCAGCTGTTCCAACACTTCATAGGAAGTGTCTGGATGCACGATCTGAACCATCTCCACTTTTTCAAACTGATGCTGACGAATCAACCCTTTGGTATCTCGGCCATAGGAGCCCGCTTCAGAGCGGAAGCAAGGCGTGTGAGCGGTCATTTTTAGCGGTAACTGAGCCGCATCTAAAATCTCATCTCGTACCAAGTTGGTGACGGGCACCTCAGCAGTCGGAATCAAGTAAAGATCTCGGTCGTTGGTATCGTGTTCTTCATGCTTGGCAATCTTATATAGATCCGCCTCAAACTTCGGCAACTGCCCCGTGCCTCGCAAGCTGTCCTGGTTGACCAAATAGGGAACATACACCTCTTCATAGCCGTGCTCTAAAGTGTGCGTGTTGAGCATAAACTGGGTCAAGGCGCGTTGCAATCTTGCCATAGGCCCTTTAAGCACTGCAAAACGGGAAGAAGCAATTTTTACTGCTGCATCATTATCATACCAACCGCGGGCTTCTGCCAAGTCCACATGGTCTTTCACTTCAAAATCAAATTCCCGAGGGGTGCCCCAGCGGCGAACTTCTACATTGTCCTCTTCACTGCTCCCCACCGGCACGCTCTCATGAGGCAGGTTGGGAATACTCGCATAGATGGCTTCTAATTCTCTCTGCACCTGCTCTTCAGCGGCTTTGGCTACTTCCAACTTCTCTTTAAGGTCAGCCACCTCTGCCAGAATCGGTTGAATGTCCTCCCCTTTCGCTTTGGCTTGACCTATCGCTTTAGAGCGACTGTTTCGCAAAGCCTGCAGCTCCTGCATCTCTACTTGGCGCTTTTTTCGCTCCGCTTCTAAAGCTTCAATTTTGGCCACATCTAACTCAAAACCACGGGTTTTTAATCGCTCTGCAACCTCTGCCAATTGTGTTCTTAATAATTTATTATCTAACATCTTCTTTTCTCTACTTATTCATCTATTTATTCAACTAGGAACTGACGCCCTACCCAAAGCCCAGCGCCTACTGCCAACAAGCAGGCAACCACACTCACTGCAATATTCATCAACGCCTTATTGATTTCACCCAGCTCCAAATACTGCATGGTCTCAAAAGAGAAGGTGGAAAAGGTGGTGAATGCGCCTAAAAAGCCCACCATCACAAAACTACGCACTTCATTAGAGGTGGCAAACTTATCTACCAGTAGAACCGCCACCACGCCCATCACAAAAGAGCCAATAATATTCACCGACAAGGTGCCCCACGCAAAGTTACGCCCCATCAATTGGTACACCTGATGCGACACCCAAAAACGGGAAGTGGCGCCTAAGGCACCACCCAACGCAATCGCTAACCACTGCATTAATTTTTTCTCCGCTTATAAACCGCTTGAGCATCTAGCTGCTTCAAATACTCAAGTTTTTGACCAATCTTGATCTCCAGCCCCCTAGGCACCGGCCGATAATAATTTTGCGGTGGCATCTCTTCTGGAAAGTAATCCTCGCCTGCTGCATAGGCTTCTGGCTCATCATGGGCATAGCGATACCCTTCACCATAACCCAAACTTTCCATCAGTTCCGTCGGTGCATTTCTCAAATGCAAAGGGACTTCTAAAGAACCACTGGCCTTTACATCTCGCATGGCCTGCTTAAAGGCCATATAGACCGCGTTGGACTTAGGCGCCACCGCCAAATAAACCACCGCCTGAGCTAGGGCCAACTCCCCTTCTGGCGAACCCAAGCGCTCATAGGTCTCAGCCGCATTGAGCGCTAATTGTAAGGCTTTAATATCTGCATTGCCAATATCTTCACTGGCAATACGAATCAGCCGCCGTGCCAGATAACGGGGGTCTACGCCCCCTTCTAACATCCGAGTCAGCCAATAAAGTGCTGCATCGGGATTAGAGCCTCGTACCGACTTATGAAGTGCTGAAATCTGGTCATAAAATGCCTCGCCGCCCTTATCAAACCGCCGCACGCCCCCTTGAATCACCTCTTGGCAGTGAACAGCGGTTAAACACAATCCCTCACCACAGGGCTCAGCAAAGTCTACTGCTTGCTCAAGCGTGTTCAATAAGCGTCGTGCATCACCATCTGCTGCCTGAATAAGTAACTTTTGGGCTTTTTCTTCCAATTGCAGGTTTTGCCCTAAGTCTGCTTCCAGTAATGCAACCCCCCGTTGCAACACCTGCTGCAACGCCTCCTCTTCCAAAGGTCGCAATACATAGACCCTGGCTCGAGAGAGCAAGGCGTTATTTAATTCAAACGAGGGATTTTCTGTAGTCGCTCCAATAAAGACAAAGGTGCCATCTTCCACAAAGGGTAAAAAAGCGTCCTGCTGCGCCTTATTGAAGCGGTGCACTTCGTCCACGAACAGCAAGGTACCTTCATCAAACTGTTGGCGATGCAGTTTGGCTTGTTCCACCGCCTCTCGCACCTGCTTGACCCCGTCCAGCACAGCAGACAAGCTGATAAACTGCAACCCCGATTGCTGAGCGATTAACCTTGCTAGTGTGGTTTTACCCGTACCAGGCGGCCCCCAAAAAATCATCGAGTGTAGACGCCCCGCTTCAAACACCTTGGTCAAGGCGCGATTTTTTCCCAGTAGATGCCGTTGCCCAACAAACTCCGCCAGAGTTTTAGGGCGCAAACGGTCAGAAAGGGGCTGATAGCTCACAACCTACTCCTACTGAGGGGTGCCAATCAAATCGACACCAAGAGGCGGCACAAACTGAAAATAGCTATCAGTGAGCAGATGGTTTTCTTGGATATGATGAAAAGTGACTTTAGTCACATTATCCGCACTTTGATACATCACCACTGAAACCATATGCCCCGCTTTCAAACCCACATCCAAACTCTGAAAATAGGTTGTCTCTTTAGGAGAGAGGTTAAACCACTCTACGCCGTCAGACTCTTTGCTATAGATAATGTCAAACTTCTTAGCAATGGGCTCATCAAACAGCAGCCACCCCAAAGGAATATCCTTTTTCACATCGCTCACCGGCTGCACCGTCACCTGATCCAAATCCTCGTCATACACCCATAAATTCACCCCGTCCATCACGATGGTTTGAGGTTCAGGGGTCTCATAGTGCCAATAGAGCTTTCCAGGGCGTTTTAGGTCAAAGTGCCCTTTGGATTCGTTCATGGCAAAGGTGGATTCATCAGGTTGCACTTGCACAAAATCCGCTGAAAAGGTTTTAAGGTTGTCCACATAGTCTTGTAGAGGTTTTACTAACTCGGCTTGACTGGCCGCTTGAGCCGAACCGATAAAAAAGCCAGATAAAATTAAGATAAGTAACGGTAAGAATTTATTCATTTAGTTATGCTCTGGAATTAAAATTTCGCGATTGCCATTAGCGCCGGGCTTTGAAATAAGCCCTGCTGACTCCATCGCCTCAACGATACGAGCGGCACGGTTATAGCCAATTTTAAACTGTCGTTGAATCAGGGAGATAGAAACTCGGCGTTTTTCGGCCACAAAAGCCACCGCTTCATCATAAATTGGGTCTTGTTCCGCATCTGCACTACCATTTTCCCGCTCACCTTCATCACTACCCATTTTGGTAATGCTCTCCAAGTATTGTGGTGCCCCTTGGGATTTTATAAACTCGGCCACTCTATGCACCTCTTCATCAGAAACAAAAGCGCCATGCACTCGCATCGGCGAGCCGGTACCTGGCGGCATAAACAACATATCCCCCATACCCAACAGTTGCTCTGCGCCCCCTTGGTCTAAAATGGTGCGGGAATCAATTTTGGTGTTGACCATAAAGGAGATGCGTGTAGGAATATTCGCCTTAATCAGGCCGGTAATCACATTCACCGATGGGCGTTGCGTGGCCAAAATTAGATGAATACCAGCGGCTCGGGCTTTTTGGGCAATGCGGGCAATCAACTGCTCTACCTCTTTGCCCACCACCATAATCATATCTGCAAACTCATCGACCACCACCACAATAAAGGGTAGAGGCTCTAAGGTTGGTGGCGCCTCACCTTCCTCCATACCAAAACTGGCCATCTGCTGATAGAGTGGGTCAATAATCGGCTTGCCCTCATCAATGGCTCCCTGCACTTTGGCATTAAAGCCTGCAATATTTCGCACCCCCAATTTAGCCATCAACTGATAACGACGATCCATCTCAAAGACACACCAGCGCAACGCATTGGCCGCTTCACTCATATCGGTCACTACAGGGGTTAGCAGGTGTGGAATATCCTCATAGATGGAAAGCTCCAGCATTTTAGGGTCCACCATAATTAGCCGCACCTCATCTGGCGTCGCCTTATACAGCAGACTCAAAATCATGCTATTGACCCCAACTGACTTTCCTGCCCCTGTGGTACCCGCGACTAAAAGGTGAGGCATTTTTGCAATGTCTGCGACCACAGGTTTGCCGGCAATATCTTTCCCTAAAGCAACCGTTAGCTTACTGGGTGAATTTTGAAAAGCATCGGAGGATAAAATTTCACGAAAACTCACCAACTCTCGCTCTTCATTGGGGATTTCAATCCCAATCACCGCCTTGCCGGGAATAATATCCACCACCCGGACCGACTTCACCGAAAGCACACGCGCCAAATCTTTTGACAAGTTATTGATTTGGCTAACTTTAACCCCAGGTGCAGGTAAGATTTCAAAACGAGTGACGACTGGGCCTGGCTGAACCGACTCCACCTTCACCTTAATACCAAACTCTTCCAGCTTCTGCTCCAGCAGAAATGAGAGATCTCGCAACTGCTCTTCGCTAAATCCTTCCTCATACCTGGGCGGCTCATCAAGCAGGTCTAAAGAGGGCAACTGGGGGGCTACTTCTGCCTGAGACTTCAGTTCTGAAATAATTGGCTCTCGCCCACCCACCTTGACTTCAGTATGCGTTTGACTCGCCTCTTTATTATCTTCCTCTGCATCTGTTTTTTTGCTCTGCTTAACAGATACTTTGTCTTTAATTGCATTTAAAACTGGAGAAGCTTTAACCGTAGGAATAGCGAGTTTTACGGGTGGTTTTGCCTTTTTCTCTGTTTTTTTCTCCTCTTCAGGATCAGGTTCTTTCACTATCTCCAATTCTGTTTCTGGCGACTTGTTTTTCTGCCAAACATTTCTTAAATGCTGAAATCCCCAGTCCTGCAGGCGTTTTATGCTGGGTTTGAGTTGATTAAACAGCTCCTCGGCTGCCATTCCGGTATATTCAAATATCTGCAACCAAGAGAGATTCAAGGTCATACTCAAAGCCAAGGCAAACAGCACCAACAAAATTAAAGTGGCGCCTAACAGATCTACTGCAGAGACCAGCCACTGACTCAACTCATAACCCAACACCCCCCCAGAAGAATATGGGAAGTTTACGCCCCAAAGCTCAGGCTGTAAAAAAAGTGTTGCCAAAGCACTACCGGAGATGACCAGTAGCAGCAGTCCAATCAAGCTGGCCAAAAAGCGAGAGTAATCTCTAGTTTCATCATTTTTTAGGTGCTCATTGGTTTTTAAAGCAATCCATGAGGCCAGCAACAATCCAAAGGGCAAAATAAAGGCAAACACCCCTACAATATAGAGTAGCATCGATGCCAACCAAGCCCCTGTTTTACCACCATAATTATGGATTTCTTGTACCACACCCGTACTATTAAAAGCTGGGTCATGACCGTCATAACTGAATAGAATCAGAAAAAGAAAGGCAGCAGCCCCTAGGCTTCCCAATAAAAGACCATCTTTTAATACCCAGTGCACCGAAAGTTCTATGCCTCTTGACGACGGCTCATCAGCCCGAACTTTTGTCTCACTTTTGTCAGTTTCAACTACTTTCTCTTCAAGCTCTACTGCTTCAGTTTCTGACTTAGCAGTCGTTTTTTCTGTTTTTTTTGAAGGTATCATAAAAAGAATAGCCATTCTCTATTCGGAATTTAATCGGAATTTAAGCCGACCTATCATAAAAAGTGCTAGAATTTTACCACATTTACCCCTTTATCACTTGTAAAGAAAGGAAACTAAAATGAGTGCAAAACACAGTAAATTGATTATTCTTGGCTCTGGCCCTGCTGGCTATACTGCAGCGGTCTATGCTGCCCGAGCCAACCTCAACCCTGTTTTAATCACAGGCCTTCAGCAAGGTGGACAACTGACGACCACCACTGAAGTAGACAACTGGCCTGGCGGAAAAGAGGGTTTAACCGGCCCTCAGTTGATGGAAGATATGCGTGAACACGCAGAGCGTTTTGGCACCGAAATTATCTTTGACCATATCAATAAGGTAGAGCTAGAAAACGCTCCCTACAAACTGATTGGCGACTCTGGAGAGTACACCTGTGATGCTCTCATTATCGCTACGGGGGCTTCTGCCAAATATCTAGGCTTAGAATCTGAAGAAAAGTTTAAAGGTAAAGGGGTTTCCGCCTGTGCCACCTGTGATGGCTTTTTCTATCGCAATCAAAAAGTTGCGGTGATTGGGGGTGGAAATACCGCCGTGGAAGAGGCACTTTACCTCTCTAATATCGCCTCTGAGGTCACCATTGTTCACCGTCGAGATCAATTCACCTCCGAAAAGATTCTTGCCAAACACCTAATGGAAAAGGCTGAAAATGGCAATATTAATATTGAGTTTGACTCCGTTCTAGAAGAAGTACTGGGTGACAATATGGGCGTAACCGGTATTCGCATTAAGAACGTGAAAACAGGTGAAGAAAAAGAGATTGATGTTGCCGGTGTCTTTATCGCCATTGGTCACACCCCTAACACACAAATTTTTGAAGGTCAGTTAGAGATGGTCAATGGCTACCTTAAAGTAAAAAGCGGACTTGAAGGCAATGCCACCCAAACGTCTAAAGAGGGCATTTTTGCCGCTGGTGATGTGATGGATCAAGTCTACAAACAAGCCATCACATCAGCCGGTACAGGCTGTATGGCCGCCTTAGATGCAGAAAAGTACCTAGACAACCTTTAACATTACCCTCACCCGGTTTTGCGCCGGGTTTTTATTGCCTACTCATATTGAGTTCTTTGTAAAGGACCCATATTTATCAAAGGAAAACCTATGAAAAAAAACCTTATTGCACTTTCCATCTTACTAGCGAGCGGACACGCTGCTTTAGCTGCCAATCTTAAAACAGTAGAACAACAAGCCAGCTACACACTAGGAGCGGATTTAGCCAAAAACTTTATTCAACAAGGCATTGAGATTGATTCTGATGCACTCATTATGGGCTTTGAAGATGCCCTAAAAGGTCGTCCACTGAAGCTTAGCCAGCAGCAGATGAACAACTCTATCCAAACACTGAAAAAGAAAATCATGGATAAAAAACTGGCAGAGTTTAAAGCTAAGGCAGAAGCCAATAAAAAGAAAGGGGAAACCTTTCTTGCAGAAAACAAAAAGAAAACAGGCATTCACACTACCGCCAGCGGTCTGCAATATAAAATCATTAAAGAAGGCAAAGGCCCACACCCCACCGATGACAGCACAGTTATTGCCCACTACGAAGGTCGCTTGATTGATGGCACCATTTTTGACAGCTCTTACAAGCGTGGCACCCCCTTTAAATTTGAACTTAGCGATGTCATTCCTGGCTGGCAAGAGGCTTTAAAGATGATGCGTCCGGGAGCTATTTGGGAAGTTTATATCCCCGCCAAACTTGCCTATGGTGAAAAAGGGGCGGGCAAAATCATTGGGCCAAACGAAACCCTAATTTTCAAAGTTGAACTGATCACGGTTGATACACCAAAGGAAGAAAAAGAAAAATAATCCCTCCTCCCCTCTTTAAAAGGGTGATGATTCTGGACTGTTTGAGCAAAGCGTGTTTCGGCACGCACTCGCTCAAGCTTACTTTCACATCACAAAAATGCTTAGAGAGCAATAGAGCCATAGCCGTTTAAAAGTGAGGCAGGACTGGGAATTTTGGCAAATTTTGGGCAAAAAAAAGCCCGCTTCACTGAGTGGCGGGCTTCCCAATTGACTAAACTGGAATAACATAAGCTCTTCAAAAGGAGGTTGTTATACTTAAAAAGCAAAACAACTTGAGTAGAATTATATATAAGAATTTTATAATATCAAACTTTTTTTATATAAATTTTCACTAATACT
>CAYOOU010000066.1:0-8583 GCA_964405635.1 uncultured Piscirickettsiaceae bacterium | reverse complement strand
TAGCTTCCACTTCCAAACGCTCCAATTTTAGCAGTTTTTGGAAGAGAAATTGGAGCAGAGGAAGAAGGTATAAAGTCTCCTTTATCAGTATGTGAACCTAAGTAAATAATGGATGTGCTTGTTGGAGAGTAATAGCCCTTAATAGAAGCTGAAGCTCCAGTTTCGGTATTGGTTAAAGATACTCGGACATTAATTGGTATAGCTCGTTGGTTGTTAAATGTTGCAGTGGCACCTGTTGAATAATAAAGAGTCCCAGTATAAGTAACTCCTACATTACTGCTTCCACCAGTATAAGTATCTCCTACATTACTGCTTTCAGTTATGTTGTATCTTATGTTGTATCGTTCTTGGTAGCCTTGATTGAAGTAATTGTCGGGAAAAAGCTTAAAAGATAAATTTCTATCAGTTGGTGAATCAGTTGGTGAATTGTCTTGGGTATTGCTGCTACTGCTTCCACCGCCACATGCGGTTAGTAGCGTAAAAAGAGATAAGCTAAAGTAAAAAGAGATAAGCTAAAGATGTAAAAAAGTTTCTTCATTCTGTACTCCTTCAAAAAATTTCAAAGCTTTAGTGATGTTTTAGACAGGTGTTTAGTATGAAGAATATCATACATTTTGTTGTTATTAAACCATAGTTTAATTAAAAGTTAAACATATGTTTAACTTTTTGTCTGCTAAAAGTTGAACATGTGTTTATGGATACGAAAAAAGCATTTGCACAGCGACTTAAAGCAGCTATGGAGGAGGCGGGTTATGCGCCTAAACCTTCTATTCTTGAGAGAGAGTTTAATTTACGCTATTGGGGGAACTCCGTTACCTTTTCAGGGCGTCAGGCGTTGGCTAAAGGGAGAGGCCTTGCCTTCCGATGATAAGCTTGAGGTATTGGCGGATTGGTTAAAAGTAGATAAACGCTATTTACGCTTTGGAGCAGGAGAGAAGCAGGTTAAAACTTTGACAAAGCCTTCGATCTTGTCTCAATTGACGACTGAAGAAATTGAAATCTTAAAGGTATTTTTATCATTAGATGCAAGGAAACGAAAGGTGGTTGCAGAAGTGATTAAAGCCTTAGCAGAAACATATTAAGATGATTGCTTAACTTGTTAAAATCCTCAGCCCTGCAAGCTTAAATAGCTTGTCAGGGCTGGGGATTTTGTGTTTTTAGGGAGACTTTGGTTCGTTTTGGCTGTCTTGAGTTTCAATCTCTGTGGTGACATCTGCTTGAGTAGTGGGTAGGGCGTGCGCTTGGTAGTAGGGGAGTTGCTCGGGTTTGAGGCGTTTGATTTGTACCAAAATGCCAAAAATGGGGTGGTCGATGTAGTGGAGTTGACCGGGTTTGATCTTGCGGGCTTGTTTGAGCTTAAAGGTCCAGTAGTCAGGTAGCAGATCCTCGGTCAGGTCTTCGTGTAGCGCAAACTTTTCACGAATACGGCTCGGAATCAATCGTTCTAAGTTAAAGTGGGTTTCAATATGCGCATAGCGAGTTTTATAAAGTTTTACAGTACCTGTTAGGGCAGAGCTGTATTCGGATTTAGGATCGTTTTCAAAATAGATGGGTTGAGCTTCTTGAGGGGGGAGGCCTTGTTGTACCCAGCTTTGGTGAATGAGGATATGGTAACCCTTGCGAGGCACCAGTTTGCTGGCTTCGGTATTGAGGAGCCAGAGAGATTTGTTTTCAGCATTTGGGTTTGGCAATTGCTCGACACTTTCGTCGGGCTTTAGTAAAAAGGCTTGCGTGCGGTTTTCGACGGTTTTAGCAGTTCGTTCAAGCTCATTGGGGGTCGTGTTGTCGTCTAAGGGTTCGGCTTGCAGGGTTTCTGGAGGCAAGCCAATCACTTGCACTTGAGGAGAATTGTTTTCAGATTCGATGAGTGAATCTTCCAAGGGGGCTTCTAATATCACGCTTGGTTGAATGGGGTAAGCATCATCAGTGGGTACTTCGGGAACTTGATGTGGCCAGTATTCTTCTGTCCAGCCGCGAAGAGCGGTGGTTTCAAAGACAATGAGCTCCACTTGATAGAGGGGCGGCTGTGGTGGCGTTTCTTCCGGTACAGCTTGTGTAGTAGAGGAGAAAATCAAAAGGCTCATTGCCAAAAGAGAGGGGGCAAGGGGTTTCATCTGTTGGCGTCCTGTTTCAGTGCATTAAGGATAAATTGTATCATCTGAATCCGCTCTTCTAGCGTTTTTAGGGTATCGAAATATTTTAGCTCTTCCTGCCCTTTTAGCTGGTATTTTTGTGGTTGACTTTGAATTAACTGAATCAATTTTAAAGGGTCAATATTGGGGGCTTTGCCAAACTGAATGCGAATCATTGCTTCACTGGCTTCGACTTTTTTCAAATTGTAGGAATCCGCTTCCAGTTTGACCCGTGTCACGGCAAACAGCGTTTGGGTTTGCACAGGCAGAAGCCCAAAGCGGTCAATCATCTCCACTTCTAGCTCGTGTAGTGCCTCTAGGGTTTTGGCGTTGGCAATGCGCTTGTAAAGTACTAAGCGGGTGTGAACATCTGGGAGGTAGTCTTCTGGAATAAGGGCGGGAAAGCCTAAATCAACTTCAATCCCTTGGTGAAGATCGGTAGCCAGTTCCGGCTGTTTGCCTGACTTTAAAGCGTTCACTGCGCGTTCCAATAGTTCGGCATAGAGGGTAAAGCCAATCTCTTGAATTTGTCCTGATTGCCCTTCACCCAACAGCTCTCCCGCTCCACGAATCTCTAAGTCGTGGCTAGCCAGCATAAAGCCGGCTCCCAGGGTGTCGTGTTTGGCGATGGCCTCGAGTCTTTTTTTGGCATCAGTGGTCATCAGCGCAGACTCTGGGGTGAAGAGGTAGGCGTAAGCTTTGTGGTGAGAGCGTCCCACCCGTCCGCGCAGTTGGTGCAGTTGGGCTAAACCAAACTTGTCTGCTCGATGAATCAGAATGGTATTGGCGGTGGGAATGTCAATGCCCGTTTCAATAATGGTGGTACAGACGAGAATATTAAAGCGGCGGTGGTAGAAGTCTTGCATCACCTGTTCTAGCTCTTTTTCGTGCATCTGTCCGTGTGCCACTTCGACTTTGGCATCGGGCAATAGGCCTCGAATCTCGTCAGCCATATTCTCAATTTTTTTCACATCATTAAACAGCACATAAACCTGTCCACCACGGCGAATTTCTCGCAAGCAAGCCTCTTTGACCGTGTCTTCATTCCACTGCTGGACAAAGGTTTGCACCGCTAGCCGTTTTTCGGGTGGGGTGGCGATAATGGAGAGGTCTCGCAAGTCATTCATCGCCATATTGAGGGTACGGGGAATAGGCGTGGCGGTCATGGTCAGGGTATCTACTGTGGCACGGTATTTTTTTAGAATCTCTTTTTGTCGCACACCAAAGCGGTGCTCTTCGTCAATAATAATCAGCCCTAAGTCTTTAAATTGCATCTCTTTTTGTAGCAGTTTATGGGTACCAATCACAATGTCGATTTTGCCATCGGCCAGTTCTTGTAAAACTTGCTTGTGTTGTTTGGCGGTTTGGAAGCGGGAGAGTAGGCCGATGCGAATGGGCCAGTCGGCAAAACGGTCTTGAAAGCCCTCATAGTGCTGTTGTGCCAAGAGGGTCGTGGGCACTAAGATGGCCACCTGTTTACCGCTATAGGCAACGGTAAAGGCAGCCCGCATGGCTACTTCTGTTTTACCAAAACCAACATCGCCGCATATCAAGCGATCCATCGGTTTGTCGGACTTAAGGTCATTTAGCACCGCCTCAATGGCCAGTTGCTGATCGGGGGTTTCTTCAAATGGGAAGCCGGTGCAGAAGCGGAGATAGGCCTCTTCTGGTGTTTCAAAAGCGTGACCTTTTTGGGCTTCTCGTTGGGCGTAGATGTCCAGCAGTTCGGCGGCTACATCGTAGGCTTTTTCGGCAGCTTTTTTCTTGGCTTTGTCCCATTTGTCGGTGCCTAATTTGTGCAGAGGCGCGTGTTCTGGGCTGGTGCCCGAATAGCGGCTGACTAGGTGCAGGGAAGTGACGGGCACATAGAGTTTATCGCCACCGGCATATTCAATGGTGAGAAATTCTCGAGGTTGTCCTTGTAACTCAATGGTTTGTAAGCCTTGATAGCGTCCCACGCCATGATCAATATGCACAATAGGATGACCGATTTCCAGCTCAACTAGGGATTGAATACCATCACTAAAGTCTTCATGGGTTTTCTTTCGGCGACGCTTTTGCAGCGTGGTTTTGCCAAGGATTTGACTTTTGGTAATCAGGCAAAATTCATCTGTATAAATAGAGTCTTCTAGTGGCGCAACAGTGATGAACTCTGATTGTGGGCTTTGTAAAAACGCCTGCCAACTGGCGATGGTTGCAGGGTGGTGTTTACTTTTTTTCAAAAGCCCTAATAGGGTTTCTCGTCGTCCAGTGGTTTCGGCACAGAAGAGGACTCTGCCGTGACGGTATTGGTCGAGAAAAGCATTAAGCTTGGCCAAGGGATAGTCGCTTTTGGCCTCAATGGAGAGGTCGGGAAGGGGCTTGGTGTCCACCACCGTGGTGGCAGCCGTGCTCGGTTCTCTGAGCAGTTGAATGCGGTGCCACTGTTTGAGTTGGTGCATCACATCAGACTCGGGTAATATCAGCTGAGCAGGCTCTAGCACCGGAAAATCTGGGTTGTGTTGCGCAATTTCATACCGCTCTTTGTAGTCTGCCCAAGTGGTGCTGATGGCTTGAAGCGCTTCATCAACTTCGAAAAAGAGGGCATTATCAGGCAGGTAGTCAAATAGTGTAGCGGTCTGTTCATGAAATAGAGGGAGGTAGTACTCCAGCCCACCTTGGGTCTGCTGTTGACTTACAGATTGGTAGAGGGTGCTTTGTTGTGCCGCATCATTAAACAGAGTGCGGAACTGGGTGCGAAACCGGGCAATGCCCGCTTCATCGAGAGGGTACTCTTTGGCAGGCAGGAGTTCGATGCTTTGCAGTTTATCGGTTGAACGCTGGGTTTCAGGGTCAAACTGACGAATGGTCTCCACTTCGTCATCAAACAGATCGATGCGGAAGGGGGTGGGACTTCCCATGGGAAAGAGATCGATAATCGCCCCGCGCACCGCAAACTCACCATGCTCCATCACTTGGCTAACCCGTTCATAGCCGCCTTGCTGCAATTTTTCGGTAAAACTTGCCACATCTAAGGTATCCCCTACTTTAAGAATCAAAGTTTGGCTATGAATATAGTCGTAAGGCGCAACTCTTTGAATGAGATTGGGGACAGGAAGAATTAAAATGCCAGATTTCAGCTTGGGCAGTTGGTAGAGGGTGCGTAGTCGAGCGGAGATAATATCTTGATGTGGGGAGAACTGGTCATAAGGCAGGGTTTCCCACTCAGGAAAGTGGTAGAGCGTTAACTCGGGTTCAAAAAACTGAATCGCCTCTTCTAGCTGGCTGGCGAGCGTGCTGTTTTCGACGAGCACCACATGCAGGGCTGGGGATTTTGCCGCTTTTTGTGCGATGGCAAAGGCTTTTTCTGTTAAATTAAGCGGCGACCAGATGGACTTGTGGCCTTTAAGTGGTACTTGTTCAAGTTGGGTGAGAGGCGTTTTTTGAGCCATGTATTTGACTTTCTTGAGTTGATTAAAACGGGTTATTTTACAAAATTTAGGATGAGGTTATGCAGAATCAATGGGCGTTTCATTGGGTTTTATGGTTGTTACATAATAAAAGGGTGATGGCATTGGTTTTTGCCGTTGTGACGGGCGGATTATTGCTGGGCAACTTTTTTTGGCAACCCGAACAGATTTTAGGCAGTGATGCTCAGTGGTTGGGGTTGAGTATTTTAACTATGACCACATTGGCAGCAGTGTTGATGCGGTCAGTGAGAACGGCAGGGCTGATGTTGTTACTCAGCGGCTTGGTTCTTGGTATGGTTACTGGGACTTTGGGTTGGGGCATTACCACCGAGTTAAACAGAGAGCAAGGTTTGGCGAGTCTGGCTTTTTTGGTGGTGGTGACCATGATGATGAGCAATCTGGTGCATTTGCTTACCGGACTGCATCGAGAGATGGCTCGGGGGCAGTTTCAGCATGATGCTTTGTCAGAGGCGTTGCAGCTCAATGTGCAGCCAGTGGTACTCTCAAATGTAACCACGGCATTGAGCTTTCTGGCGGCGGCTTGGTTTGACCCCAGTTTAAAAACCATTGCTTGGATTGTAGGGTTGGGAGCAGTTTTGAGCCTTTGGGTGAGTTTGACCTGGTTACCGTGGATTTTACTTACTTGGTTGATTGAGTGCCGAGTAGGGGAGCCTAAGGACCGTCATGGCTTGGTGGCAGTGGTGGCGTGGCTGCAAAAGCATCCTATTGTGAGCCGTTTGGTTGCTATCCTAGGGGCTGGACTGGGCATTTTGGCACTGACTTTTATTTCTAGCAAGCTGGATTCAGTCCAAGCATTGTGGATGCAGATTGGGGGTGTGTTTATAGGGTTAACGCTGCTACTGGCAGTAGTGTGGGGCAGTTTGAAATATGCTTTACTCAATACTTTTGTGGGTCTTTATAGTGTGGTGATTGTGGCTGCTGGGGTGGTTTGGTGGTTGCAGGAACCGTTGGCAATGTGGATGTTAGTGGTTCCATTGGGGTTGATTATTGATGATGGAATTCATTTTTTTGTGCGTTTTTTACGGGCAAAAAGAGGTTTTTTCCAGCAAGGTGAGCAGGCAATTCGCTTTACTTTGGTCAGTATCGGTCGTCCCATTTGGGTGACTTCAATTCTGTTGTTGGCTGGAATGTTGGTGATGACTTTGAGTAATAACCCCATGATAAATATGGAGAGTTTAGTGGTTATTTTATCCCTTTTGGTGATGACTTTTGCAGTGCTATACTGGTTACCTGCCTGGATTATAAGTAAATCATAATATAATTATATGACTTTAATTTATGACACATTATAAAGAATATAAATTTCTCTTTTGGTGGACTTCGGTTCATCATATAGGCAAAATTTAATGGGCTTGGATAAGCAGGGTTGATTACTACTGTTAATTCAGCTTGAGTTTTAAGTAAAAATACACAAAACATGGTGTATGTCACAATTCTGAATAATCAGAGGAGCAAATAAATGGCTACAATTGTCATCGTAGGGTCTAGTACTGGTGGACTTCCTATGGCTTATGATCTTCGTAAGCACCTAGGAAAAGGGCACACCATTAAAGTTATTAATGCAATGGAAGATTTTACCTTCGTTCCTTCTAACCCTTGGGTTGCAGTAGGCTGGCGTAAGCCTGAAGATATCTCTTTTAAGTTGGAGCCACATCTAACGCGTAAGGGAATCGAGTTCTATCATGAAACTGTGACTGCTTTGGATGCGGATAACAATAAGTTGACGCTTAGCAATGGCTCTGAGATGGAGTATGACTACCTAATTTTAGCGACAGGGCCTTCTTTGGCGTTCCATGAAATTGAAGGGTTTGGGCCAAAGAGCCAGGGTGGAAACACCGTTTCAGTTTGTACCACTCCTCATGCGGCAGAAGCTTATGAGCAGTGGGAAGAGTTTTGTGCCAATCCTGGCCCGATTGTAGTGGGTGCAGTGCAAGGTGCTTCTTGTTATGGCCCTGCCTATGAATTCGCTATGATTATGGATACGGATTTGCGTAAGCGCAAAATACGTGATCAGGTTCCAATGACTTTTGTAACCTCTGAGCCCTATATTGGCCATCTTGGATTAGGCGGTGTAGGTGACTCTAATGGATTGCTGGAAGCAGAAATGCGTAACCGTCATATTAAGTGGATCTGTAATGCGGCCGTTGAAAAAATTGAAGACGGTAAGATGACTGTTAAAGAGCATAATATGCAGGGTGAAGTGATTCAAACGCATGAGTTGCCTTTTAAATACAGCATGATGTTACCAGCCTTTAAAGGCTCTCAGTTCTTGCAAGATTTAGTGCAGCCAGAAAATATGGGGGGACCTTTGGTCAACCCACGTGGCTTTGTTAAAGTGGATCAATTTAGTCGTAACCCAACCTATCATAATATCTATGCGTTAGGTGTAGGGATTGCGATTCCACCAGTTGAAGCTTGTCCAGTTATGGTAGGGACACCAAAAACCGGTTTAATGATTGAGTCAATGGTAACGGCTATTTGCCATAATATTGAAGCCAATCTAGAAGGTAAAGAACCGGATGCTGAGCCTACTTGGAATACGGTCTGTTTGGCGGATATGGGTGACACCGGTGCAGCCTTTGTTGCCTTGCCTCAGATTCCACCTCGTAACTTGACTTGGGCGAAGAAAGGTAAGTGGGTACACTTGGCTAAGATCGCCTTTGAGAAGTACTTTATCCGTAATATGAAGTCTGGTAACGCTGAGCCGATCTATCAGAAGTATATTATGAAAATGCTGGGTATCGCGCGCTTAAAGGGCGATAAGTAAGCATTGATAAATCTGTTCTCACCATTGGTGAGGACGATCGCTTTTCAAAAGCCTGTGCCATTATTTGGTGTGGGCTTTTTTATTGTTGGATGATTTTACCTAATTGACTATTCAGTTTACGCTTGGAGCATGTAATCCTGTGTTGGGAAATTTATAAACTCACATTTTCTACTTTGAAATAACTTGTTTCAAAAGTAATTTGGGCAGCTGCTAC
>CAYOOU010000065.1:7090-9096 GCA_964405635.1 uncultured Piscirickettsiaceae bacterium | reverse complement strand
GATTTAATCAGCACTTCCCTAGGCAGGACTGGGGATTTTGGCATTTTTGTGCTATTTTTTTCTATTTTGAAATAATACTTGCTGTATTTCAGGAGTTACCCACTCTGGGCTGGGTTCAAAGCCAAGCTGGACGATGAGGTTTGTCCAATTAAGCGCCATCTGCAGTTGGGTTTGTAACCTTTGATAATCTGCCTCTGATAACCGCACCATTGCATCCCCCAAATCGGTTTTCTCCTCCCACTCATAGAGTCCTCGGCTATAGTCCAGATAAAGGTCTGCATAATCACCAAAGGCTTGATTTTGTTTAAGTTGAGTTTGACTTAATTTAAGCTGAAAATAGAGCTCTGCTAGGGTGTCTCGCAACTGTTGCTCTTTGGCTTGCAATTGTGCAACGGCTTGGTGCAAATTGGCTCGGGCTGCTGCCACCTGCCCGCTATTGAGTCCAGCATCATATAAAGGAGCTTTAAATCCAATATCTAACCGCCAGTGACCCTCATATCTATCGGGATGACCACTTAGAGACCCTACCCACGCCTCTGCCACCACTTCAGGGTGGTTTTGGGATTTGGCTGCAGAAACCTGAGCCTGCTGCACTGCCACCTGCTTTTGCAGAGCCAATAGCTCTGGGGAGCGTTGAAGCCCTAACTGCACTACACTATCCAGTTCTGGCAGTTGTTTAATGGTTTTTTGTAAAATGCTTAAATTTGGCATTTGCAGCTGATCGGGAATTGCATCGGGGAATCCCAGTAGGTTTGCCAAAATCAATCGCTTTTGCCTTTGTGCCAACTCTGCTTGAGCCCTTTGGGTAAGCACTTGTTGATACTCATGCGCTTTTTTAGCCAAGTCTACATCTGAGATTTCGCCATCTTCGTGAAGATCGCGAGCTTTATCTAAGCCAACATAGACCACCGCCATTTTCTCATTCAGAACTCGGTATCGCATGTCCACAAGTAGCACATCAAAGTAGGCTTTGAGCAACTGTAAACGGTAACGAGCCTGCTGCTGCCAGCGCAACTGCTCACCTGCCCGCTGGGCAATCTCACTGGCCTGTTGCAACTTATCCAGCCGGCCAAAATCATAGAGTTTTTTCACCCCGTGCAAAACCAGTCTTGGATCTTCTTGTGGTTTGTTTTGATACTCTCGCCAAGTGTAGCGCCCTTCCAAACTCAATCGAAAGCTGTCTTGAGCTTGCAACTGCTGTTGCTGAGCGCGAGCCTTTTCAATGGTCACTTCACTTTTCAGAACCTGTGGCGAGGCACGGAAAGAGACTTTAAATAGGTCCGAAACTTTTAGTGGTTGATTGGGATCATAAGGCGGCTGAGATTCGGGCTTGGCAGGCTGTTCTGGTTGAGTCTGTACATTGGAGGTGACGGGTTGGTTAAAGTCCCCCGCATCGGATAAAGCCACACTGTTTGAAGAGGCAGCCCAAGAATAGGAACTGGTCAGAATCAAACAAACCCATGCCAAAATTGAATTTTTTTTGCAAATCAGAACGGACACTTTTTCCTCCCTCTCCTTTGCTATTATGGTGTGCTGGACTTTGCTTGGCGTTGCTGTCGCTTATAGCGGGTAAAGGACATTTTTTGGTAAGCCCCACTGACCACATACTGCCCTAACCACATAAACTCTTCCTTGTTACGCGTGGGACCGGTGTATTTCAGCAGAGGGCGACCGGTCAGATCAAAAATCATCATTACCGGTGTTGCTCGCACTCTAAAGTCTTTTTCAGCCCAATTCTTATAGGTTTTTTCTCGACCTTGAAAATCCACCATCTCTTCACTGCTTTCAATATCAATGGCAAAATTGACAAAGTGCTGCTTATAAAACTGTATCACATCCGGCTGATTTAGAATGGTGGTTTTCATTCGATGGCAAAAAGGGCACTCCTCCATCTCAAAAAACAGAAACACTCCTTGCTTGCCGGCTTCTTTAGCACTTTCCAACTCCTCTTGGAAGTTGCCAAAACTCTCATCAAAAAAATCTTCAGCTTGTGCAGTTTGAAAAAC
>CAYOOU010000065.1:0-6990 GCA_964405635.1 uncultured Piscirickettsiaceae bacterium | reverse complement strand
GCTGCCACGACTTTCCCCGTTGGAGAGACCATATAGGTAGTGGGCAGCCCTTTTAGCGGACCAAAAGGGGTAGTGTAACCATCAATTTTACCCGGCAGGCGAACAATAGGGTAGTTAATCATCTTCTTTTTAATAAAGGCCTTAATCCGCTTGGGATCGCCCTCTTCATAATCCACCCCTAGAACAATGGCGTCTTTGTCTTTGTGCTTCTCGTGAAAAAAAATGAGCTCAGGAATCTCAATATTACAAGGGGGGCACCATGTCGCCCAAAAATTGACCACGATCCATTTACCTCGATAGTCCGACAGCTTGACCGTATTACCCTCTAAATCCACAAAAGTGATATCTGGTGGTTGCACTTCTGAATGCTTTGGCTCTTCTGCAGCTTGGCTCAATGGACTCAACATCATGGCACTTGCCAATACCGCCAAAAGCGCCCTACGGCTCACTACTTTTTTCATTTATTCTCTCCTAAAATCTGTTTAACAAAGGGAAGCGTCAGCCGCCGTTTGGCAATTAAACTCTGCTGAGCCAAAAGCTGGAGTACCGATAGCAACTCCTCAATGTCTGTAGAAAACTGTTTAACCAAATACCGCCCCACCTCTGGTGGCAACTGCAAACCTATCCGCTGGGCATGGCGTTGCAGGGCTGTAATTAAATCTTCTGCCTCCTGCAAAGGCGCTAAAGGAATGGGCAACACATTCACCATGGCACGATTCAACTCCGTGGTAGCAAACTGCCACGCCTCCATTGGCGTTTTCCCTGACAACACCACATGATGACCGGCAATGGCCGCTTTAGATAACAGGCTGGCCAAAGCCAGCTCCCAGGCAGTACTCCCTATTTTCTGATCTACATCATCTAAACAGATCAATGCCACCTGCTCCAAGCCTGATAACACATCGGGAATTAAAGGCAAGTTTTTATCTGACAGTGGAAAATAGACCGTTTGCCGATCTTCTTTATGCCCTTTGGAGACAAAACGACATGCCGCCTGCAGAAGGTGCGTTTTACCAACACCTGACGCTCCTTGTAAATAAAAGGCCTCCCCGCTGCCAGCGGACAACGCATGTTGAAAGTGGTGCAAAGCCACCGCCACCTGCTCATTGGGGGCAATATAGGTCTCAAAAGTGGCCTCATCTCGCAACTCAATTTTTAACGGCATCTGCACAAACATCAGGGCGTTTCCTTTAATTATGGGGACTCTGCCCGTTGAGTGGCCTGTTGAAGCTCTTCCTGAAAGTTCTGCTGAAGCTGCTGTTGTAGTTGCTGCTCCGGTGTCAGTTCTGGTGTAGTAGATAAAGAGGGCTCAACCTTCCCCTCTGGTTTGGTAAGTTGCATTTTCACCTCTCCAGTTAACGCATCTGCTGAGACCAAATACAGTTGAGACTTCTGCGCCAATACTTCTAACATCCGTTCAAACTGCCCCTGATAGGTCATTTCAAACTGTAAAGTTTTCGCATTTAACTGTGTTAACTTTGCATCATGCAGTGTCGGCTTTAGGCCTTGCAATGTCCGCTCTATTTTAAATACCTGTTCAGGCGTAAAACTTTTCTTAGCGTTTTCAGATGCAACTACCGTCAATAGAACTTCTCCAAGTACACTGGCTTGGACTCGATAGGGAGCTGATAAATACTCTGCGACCTCACTAAACATTCTCTGATAGAGCTTTTTCAGTTCTATTCCTGTTAAAGTTTTTGGCAAAACAATCTCATTTAAAGTGTGTTCAGGCAGTTGTTGAAGTTTTGGATCAAAAAATTCATAGGTTAAAGCATAACCACTGGGAAGTGACTTTAAAGAAAATAAAAGAATACCAGACACACCATTTGTTTGAGCGAGTGACTGTAGAATTGGGGCAATTCTCTGAAATGACCATTGACTTTGCCACATGAATGATGATGGATTCGATTGACCCTTAAAAAGTTGTATGGGCAAACCTAAAGCATCCGCAACGGGCTGAAACGCTAAATTCAAGTGTTGTTTAATACCCTCAAGATTTAGCAATACCTTTGACCCAGCAACTTCATACTCCCCAAGCACCAATATTTTAGGGCGAAGCTCATAGGGCCAAACCATTAAATCTGACTTTTGAAACTGCTGCAAAATTCGCTCTCTATCAAAATCTAGAATCAGATCCTGCCCAACCTGCACCCCCTCTTCCAGTCGGGGCTTAAAGGTATACTGCTTTAGCCATTTTTTCGGCGCTTGTAAGAAAGGGCGGTAGGCCGATCTAAACACCACCTGTCGGTTCCCCGTCAAGCGAATCAATAACTTGGCCATTCCCTCTCTCAGTTGGGCATCTAAGGAAGGCGCAACCTTTGTTGTCTGTCTCGTTTGCTTTTCAGTAAAATCTTGGGGTAGAACGACCTGATACAGGTTTATCTTTTCAACGGGTGTTTTAGGAGCCGCACTTACCACTTGTGCAACCAACATCATGAAAGCTATGAGCGTACGCATTCGACCATTAGAACTCCAAAATAAAGCTCTATCATACCTTAAATCCACCGATATTTTCCATAAAGCAGGTTATAATACGCCAATTAAAATCAGCTAAATAAACTGTTCAGCAAACAAACAGTTTTATTCTCCAGTAACCGCTTGGAAAAAAGAAACATCACTATGACAACTCAAAACCAATCTATCAGCTATAAAGATGCCGGCGTTGATATTGATGCAGGTAATGCCCTTGTGGACTTAATCAAACCCATTGCCAAAGCCACCGCTCGTCCAGAAGTCAACGCTTCTCTAGGGGGCTTTGGCGCACTGTTTGAGCTGCCTATCCACAAATATAAGCACCCGCTATTGGTCAGCGGAACAGATGGTGTGGGCACCAAATTGCGCCTGGCCATTGACAGCGAAAAGCATGACAAGGTTGGCATTGACTTAGTGGCCATGTGTGTCAATGATTTGATTGTGCAAGGGGCTGAGCCACTGTTCTTCTTAGATTACTATGCCACCGGCAAGCTAGACCTCTATGTAGCCAAAGACGTAATCGCGGGTATTGGTGAAGGGTGTCAACAAGCCGGTTGCGCCCTCATTGGCGGTGAAACCGCTGAGATGCCTGGCATGTACCCTGATGGCGACTATGACTTGGCTGGCTTCTGTGTCGGCATTGTAGAAAAAGATGAACTTATTGATGGAAGCAAAGTCAAAGCGGGCGATGTCCTCCTAGGCTTAGCCTCTTCGGGCCCTCACTCGAATGGTTACTCCCTAATTCGTAAAATCATGGATGTGAGTGGTGCAGATTTTCAGCAAGACTGCGATGGGCAACCGCTTATTGATGCCCTCATGGCACCAACCAAAATTTATGTCAAACCCATTTTAGAGCTGATGAAGCAGGTCGATATTCACGCCATTTCTCACATTACCGGCGGCGGTTTGCTGGAGAACCTACCTCGCGTTATGCCTGAGCACACCCAAGCCGTGGTCGATACCCAGAGCTGGAAGCGCCCAGCGGTGTTTGACTGGATTCAACAGGCAGGGAATGTGGAATTCCACGAAATGTATCGCACCCTAAACTGTGGCATTGGCATGGTGGTGGTCGTTGATGCTGCTGAGCAAGAGAAAGCCAAAGCAGCTCTTGAAACTGCTGGGGAAACCGTTTATGTCATTGGACAAATTGAAGCCAGTGAACAAGCGGAACCTGAAGTCATTCTAAAACCCTAATCCCCTCCGATCTCTCCATGATACAAAAAACACCTGTTGCCGTTCTTATCTCTGGGAACGGCTCTAACTTACAAGCCTTAATTGACTATAGCCAGGCGCACCCAAACTGCCATTATGAGATCACCGCAGTCATCTCTAATCGCCCAAATGCCTATGGTTTAGAGCGTGCTAAACAAGCAGGTATTCCCGCTTTTTGTATTGATCACACAGCTTTCGACAGCCGTGAAAGTTTTGAACAGGCCATTATTGAAAAGTTAGAGGCTCAAAGGGTAAAGCTGGTCGTACTGGCGGGTTTTATGCGAATCCTCTCCCCTGTCTTAGTGTCTCATTATCTGGGAAGAATGCTGAATATCCACCCTTCCCTGCTACCCAAATATCCAGGCTTACACACTCACCAAAGAGCCCTAGAAGCAGGAGATGCCGAACACGGACTTAGTATTCACTTTGTGACACAGGATCTCGATGGAGGACCTGTGATTTTTCAAGCCAGAACGGACATTTCACCAGATGACACCCCTGAAAGCCTCCAACAGAAAGTGCACCAACTGGAACATCAAAGCTACCCTTTGGTCACTGACTGTGTCAGTCAAGGCATTATTTGCTACCAAGATGAGCAAGTCACTTTTCAACAGCAACCCTTACGTCAGCCTTTAAGCCTAAATGATTTAGCCGATTGCGATACAATACCTTAAGAGGTGTACCAAAATGTTCAATCGGTTGAATTCACGGCTTAAAAACCCCAGTCCTGCATCCATTTTTTTTATAATTACGCTGGGTATGCTTTCCTCTTTTGTTGCAGCGGCTGACCAGACACTACCCGATTTTAAAGCTGAGTTTAGTGTACAATTTCTAGGCTTTAGCCTCGGTACCGCTTACCAAAGCTTTCACTGCCAACAGACGCAATGCATCCTAACCAGCCAAGCCAAGCCCGAAGGGCTGGTGGCCAGATTTGTCAATGAAGCGACTGTAGAGACCATTAAAGTTCAACAGAATCACTTTCGCTGGCTCAGCTACCATAAAACCCTTACTCGTCATAAATCAGGCAAGATCATTATTAAAAACATGGATTTAGTTCGAGAAGATAACCGTGTCATCTACCTGCAGTCAGGTCCAAACCATCCTAAGCAGTGGCCAGCTTCAGATAATGTCTATGACACCATCTCCCTCGCTTATGCTATTGCTTACCGCCTAAGCAACCATCAACCAATCATGCCTCTATTGTTACAAGATGAAAAAGGACAATACCCCCTTAAGCTACTTGCCAATGAAAAGGATCGTATTGAACTGCCTTGGCTAGACGATGAAGTTAATGCTCGTTATCTTAAATTAGACTCAACCCAAGCCACAATTCGCCTATGGATAGTTGAAAATGGTGTTCTACCGAAACCGTTTCAGGCTTTTCCTGCTACCATAGAAGTTTATAATAAACAGACCCATAAAACGGTGGAGCTCAATCTACAATCTCCACCCCATTAACACGATGCTATAAAGAGAGCCCCGATGAAACTGAGTGATCGCGACATTATTCAACACCTAAAGGTTGGCAAAATTGCCATTGAACCACAGCCTTCTCAAGACAAAATTAAAGGCATCAGTGTGGACTTGCGGCTAGATAATCGTTTTCGGGTATTTAATGATCACACAGCCCCCTATATTGACCTGAGCGGCCCCCGGGAAGAGGTACAAAAAACAATGGATACCGTCATGGGTGAAGAGATTATCATCCCAGAGGGTGAAGCTTTTTTCCTCCATCCTAGAGAGTTAGCTTTGGCTGCCACCTATGAGTCGATTACCATTCCCGATGACTTAGTGGGTTGGCTTGACGGTCGTTCTAGCTTAGCACGACTGGGGCTGATGGTTCATGTGACCGCTCACCGTATTGACCCCGGCTGGCATGGACAGATTGTGTTGGAGATTTTTAACAGCGGCAAGCTCCCCTTAGCTCTGCGCCCTGGCATGGAGATTTGTGCCATTAACTTTGAAACCCTCTCCAGCGCTGCCATCAAACCCTACAACAAGCGTAGCGATGCAAAATATAAAGACCAAAGTGGCCCTATCGCTAGCCGCATTAACCAAGATCAACCCAAGACGAAATCCGCAGAACAGTTAGACCTACTCAATTAAAGAGGCCTTTGCTCGAGATGAATCCACTTTCTCTCGCGTCTCACTCATGCAAAGGTCTCTAGGAGCAAATTTATGAGCATTTTAAACAAACTTTTTGGTAATGGCATCAGTGCAGACCAGCAACAACAGATCGAAACAGCTCTGTCTCAGGTAACCGATCCATTTTTAGAACAGAATCTACAAGCGCTTCAGGTTCTGCAGAGCGCCCAGTTAAAAAAGGGCACGCTCAACCTTCAACTTAGCTATCCTTATCCAGCCAATAGCCTCTTTTTAAGCTATGAGCAGCAGCTCACTGAACAGCTGAAGCAGATGCCTGAGGTAGAGCATGTCATCTACCACTGGTCTATTAAAGTGCTGGCTCACCAGACACAAGGCAACCTTGCCCCTCTACCCGGGGTTAAAAATATTATTGCCGTCGCTTCTGGCAAAGGGGGCGTGGGCAAGTCCACCACCAGTGTGAATCTAGCCTTAGCCTTGCAACAGGAAGGGGCACAGGTGGCCATTTTAGATGCCGACATCTATGGCCCCAGTATTCCGACCATGTTGGGTGTGTTTGACAAACCACAATCTCAAGATGGCAAATCGATGCAACCACTTACCGCCTATGGTTTACAGGTGATGTCTATTGGCTTTTTAATTGAGCCAGACTCCCCTATGATCTGGCGAGGCCCTATTGTTACCCAAACACTCACCCAACTATTGAAAGAAACTGCTTGGGAAGAGGTGGATTACCTCATTATCGACTTACCCCCAGGGACGGGCGATGTACAGCTCACGCTATCACAGCAGATTCCAGTCACCGGGGCAATCATTGTCACCACCCCTCAAGAGGTCTCACTGATTGATGCCCGCAAAGGGCTGAAAATGTTTGAGAAAGTGAATATTGATATTCTGGGTATTGTTGAAAATATGAGTACCCATATCTGTAGCAACTGCGGCTATGAAGAGTCCATTTTTGGTCAAGGTGGTGGCAAAGCGATGGCAGAAAACTACGACGTGCCCTTTTTAGCCACCCTACCCTTAGACATCCGCATTCGAGAAGAGGTCGATGCCGGCAAACCTACCGTTGTGGCTGAGCCCTCTTCAGAAATCGCCCTAAAATACAAAAACATCGCTCACCAAGTGAGCGCACAATTGGCAAAGAAAAAGAAAAACTATGCCGGTGCCTTCCCTAAAATTGAGATTGTGAATAACTAAGAT
>CAYOOU010000064.1:0-9400 GCA_964405635.1 uncultured Piscirickettsiaceae bacterium | reverse complement strand
TCGTCTTTGTCAATAAAGTGGTGTTTTAGTGCCATAAGGATGTGACCTGCAACAAAAGCCATGGCGGTAAAAGCGAGAAGTTCGTGTATTTCTTCAGCCTCTTCATGCAGTGCTTCATTTTTACCAATCAGGTTCGGTAGTTCAAATAGACCAAAAAAGCTGGGATCTTTGCCGCCTGTGGTCACAATAATATAACCTGAGAGGGGAATAAGCAGTAGCAGAAGGTAGAGGATGCCATACATGGATTTAGCCATTTTGATTTGTGTGGCACTCATGGTTGCTGGTGGGTTAGGTTGAACTTGTTTGATTTTCCAAATAATACGAATAACCGTGAGCCCTAAAATAAGAATGCCTATAGAAATATGTAGCTGGAATAGGTCGGCACGGTTGGGGTCTTCTTTTTCAAGGTCGGCCATATAGAGACCAAGAAAAAATAGGGTAAAAAAGAATAGTGCGCTCCACCAGTGCAAGGCTCGGGCAACGGCACCGTATTGAGTAGGCGAGTTGTGAAACATTATTCACTCCTTTAGCTTTGGCTGTTGAGTTAGTTTAGCGATTGAATCTTAATTGAACCTTAATGTTTAGTTGCGTCCACAATTATCTGTTGCCACTGCTGAAATAGCTCAGGGGTGGTGGCAGCAATGGCACTGCGTTTGATGACCCGCTGTGTATAGACGGGTTCTCCTTCTAGGGTGGCACTGACCCCACCAGCCTCTTGTAGAATAATCCAGCCGGCAGCATAGTCCCACAGATGCTGAGAGCCGTGGCAGTAGATCTGACCTCGGCCAGCGGCTATCCAGCACCAGTCTAGGGCGACGGAGCCAAAGCTGCGTTGTGAGGCGTAGGGGGCTTTGGTGGCTAAGTGAGTCGCTAAGGGGGCTTTGAGCCGTTTAAAGTCCACAATGGCGGCACAGCTTTGAATGTTGGTGTGGTGGGTTTGGGCTTTGAGTTCTGCATCATTGAGGTGTGCGCCAAGCCCTTTACGAGCACTGAAGAGCTCATCTCGACTAGGATCGTAAATTAATCCAAGCACGATTTCCCCTTTCACGACTAGTGCTAGCGAAACGGAGTAGAAGGGGATACCATTGGCAAAGTTGCTGGTGCCATCCACAGGATCAAGAATCCAGCATCCATTTGTATGATTGAGTGAGTGATTTTGCGCTTCTGGTGTGGATTCTTCTCCCAAAAAATCAAATTGTGGCCAGTGTGCTTTTAGGAAGGCAGCAGTTTTTTGTTGCATTTGTAAGTCCGCTTCAGTGACCACGGAGCCATCTGCCTTACGACTGCTGGAGACATTTTTAAAGCGTTGGAGCACCTCTTGTTTGGTCAGTTGGATAAGCCCTTGTTTGAGGGTAAGCCACTGCTGAGGGTCTTCAAATAAGTGTGTGTGATTCATTATCTGTCTCTTGAGTGTTTTTTAGGGGAATGAGCTTAACCTGCTCAATCGCATTTTGGTTGGTTTTGACTACTTCTAAAATGGTGTTGCCCACCTTAATGCAGGTGCCTTCATTGGGGAGTGTCTCTAGCTCTTCCTGAATGAGACCATTAAGGGTTTTGGGGCCGTTTGTTGGTAGGTGTAGGGCGTAGTTTTTATTTAGGTCACGAATAAATTCTCCTGCATCAATCAGCATGGTTCCGTCTTCATTAAGGGTGACATTTTCTGCTGGATTGTTCTGCGCTTCTGTGGAGAGTTTGCCTACAATCTCCTCCAGCAGATCTTCCATCGTCACCAATCCTTGAAGATCACCATATTCATCCACAATCAGAGCCATGCGTCGCCGCAGCTTTTTAAAATTACCAAGTTGAACACTGAGAGGGGTAATTTCTGGAATAAAGTAGAGCGGGCGTGCCAGTTTGACAATGTCTTTGAGGTGAATCTCTTTCGGGTCTTTCAGGAGTAGAGGGATAATTTTGCGGATATTGAGCACACCGATGAGCTCATCATCTAGGGAGCTACGATAAAGTGGGATTCGGGTGTAACGCGAGCGGGATAGAGCTTTAAGAATCTCTTTAATAGGTTGGTCAATGTCAATGGCAAAGATGTCCTGCTTAGGAATCATCACATCTTCAACGGTCACCGTTTCTAAGTTGAGAATGCTTTTGAGCATGTCTCGATACTGCTTGGGCAGTTGTCCAGTAGCCTCATCAATAAGGGTTTGTAGCTCTTCTTGGCTAAGGGTTTCGTTACCTTTATGCTCTCCCACTTTGACGCCAAAGAGTCGTAAAAATCCATTAGCAATAAAGTTTACCACCCAAACAACAGGGGAGAAAAGTTTGAGTAGCGGTGTTAGGAAGTAGGCAGCGGGAAAGGCAATTTTTTCTGGGTAGAGTGCTGCAAGCGTTTTGGGAGCGACTTCAGAGAAAATAAGCACCACAAGGGTGAGTAGCCCAGCAGCCAAGGCAATGCCCGCTTCCCCCATCAGTCGCATGGCGATAATGGTAGCGATGGAGGAGGCAAAGATATTGACAAAGTTATTGCCCAGTAGAATCACTCCTAAAAGGCGGTCAGGCTTTTCCAGCAATTGTGCCACTTTTTGAGCGGACTTATCTCCCTCTTTGACACGATGGCGTAGGCGATACTTGTTTAGAGCCATCATGCCAGTTTCTGAACTGGAGAAGAGAGCAGAGAGGATTAAAAGAAAAAACAGAATAAGAAAAAGGGTGGAGAGTTCAGCAGTTTCCAAGGCAGTTTAATCAGGTAGTGAATCGAGCTTTTATTATACGGATTCTTATCGCAGTTGAAGGAATTTTAACCCAAATCCTCAGATAGAAATTGGATAAAGCGTGCTGCCCCTAGCAGGCAAGGGGTGGTGCGATTTGCCGATTGCTATCTGAGGATTTGGGTTTAACTATAAAGGTATATGATAATCAGTTGGGTGCCAATATAGCTAAGACTTAAAAAGGCGTAGGCCCAGAGAATGTATTTGGCCGCTTTTTGTCCCCGCCAGCCTCGGTGAAAGTGGCCGAAGAGAAAGAAGGCATACACCAGCCAAGCAATAATGGCAAAAAAGGTTTTATGTATCAGGTGTTGCGCAAACATATTTTCTATAAAAAATAGGCCGCTAAATAGGGTTAAGGTGAGTAGAATAAAGCCAGCCTGCACTAGTTGTATAAGTAATTTTTCCATTACTTGCAAGGGTGGCAGAACATTTAAGATTGCCCCCACCCGTTTTTCTTGAAAGCGACGCTCTTGAATAGAGTAGAGAATGGCTTGGGCGGTGGCAAGGGTTAGCAGGCTATATGCGCCCACGGAGAGCATAATATGGCTGCCCATACTGAGAGGTAGCAGATGCAACTCATTAAACAGTTGTGGGCTAAAAGTGAAGAGGGCAGATAGCGGGAAGATAAAGAGCCCTAAAATTAAAACAGGCTGTCGGAGGTTGAGCAGCAAGAGAATCGCCACTGAGAGCCAAGCGACTAAAGAGAGAATGGTGCCCAGTTGTACATTGAGTTGCTGATCTATCCACACCTGTTGCCCTAACGCCAGCGTATGGCTGAGCAGAGCAAAGCCAATGATCCAACTCAAGACTCTGCTGGAAAGCGGTTTTTCTGGGTGAGTAATGGTACGCCATAGCCGACCAAATCCGTATAGGTAGAACAGGCTGGCCAAGGCGGTAAAAAATAGGGGCATAACGTAACTCGTTAGATATAATAGAGAGAATTAAATATTCTATTATAGAAGCTAAAAACAAGAAAGGAATTTTACATGTTCGATAATTTGTCGGAACGGCTAAGTAAAACATTTAAAAATTTGACTGGTCAAGGGCGTTTAACTGAGAGCAATATTAAAGATGCTTTGCGTGATGTGCGTCGTGCGCTACTGGAGGCGGATGTTGCTCTGCCAGTGGTGAAGGCATTTATAGAACGGGTACAGCAGCGAGCTGTGGGTCAAGAGGTAAGTAGTAGCCTTAACCCAGGCCAAGCCTTTATTAAGATTGTACGGGAAGAGCTGACGCAGACCATGGGGTCTGAGAATGAGGCGTTAAGCTTTAATGTAGAGCCGCCCGCTGTGATTATGATGGCCGGTTTGCAAGGGGCGGGTAAAACCACGACCGCTGCTAAGCTGGCCAAATATTTAAAAGAGCGAGAGAAGAAAAAGGTAATGGTGGTTTCCGCTGATGTCTATCGTCCAGCGGCGATTCAGCAGTTGGAGACTTTGGCAGAACAAGTGGGAGTGGACTTTTTCCCTTCCAGTGCGGATGAAGACCCAGTAGACATTGTCAATCGGGCCAAACAGGAAGCTCGCAAGCGGTTTGATGATGTGCTGATTGTGGATACTGCTGGTCGCCTGCATATTGATGAAAGCATGATGCAGGAGATAAAGGCGCTGAATGAGGCAGTAAAGCCAGTGGAGACCCTATTTGTGGTCGATGCCATGACCGGGCAAGATGCAGCCAATACCGCCAAAGCTTTTCATGAGGCTCTACCCTTAACGGGGGTGGTGCTGACCAAAACCGACGGGGATGCACGAGGTGGGGCAGCCCTTTCTATTCGGGAGATTACGGGCAAGCCGATTAAGTTTATTGGGGCAGGTGAGAAAGTCGATGCCCTAGAGCCTTTTCATCCAGATCGAATGGCCGGACGCATTCTGGGTATGGGGGATGTGCTTAGCCTGATTGAAGAGGCGGAAGCGAAAATTGACCAGAAAAAGGCGAAAAAGTTTGCCCAGAAGGTACAGAAAACTGGACAGTTTGATTTGGAAGACTTTTTGGAGCAGTTGCAACAGATTCAAAATATGGGCGGTGTGAGTGGCTTGATGGGCAAGCTGCCTGGCATGAGTCAAATTAAAGAGCAGATTAGTGGTGATGCTGCAGAAAAAGAGTTTAAAAAGTTGCAGGCCATTATCCAGTCTATGACGCCTCAGGAGCGTCGTCACCCTACCCTTATTAAGGGTTCAAGGAAAAAGCGGATTGCGAAGGGTTCGGGGACTCACGTGCAGGACATCAATAAGCTGATGAAGCAGTTTACCCAGATGCAAAAAATGATGAAAAAGATGAAAAAAGGCGGCATGAAAAACATGATGCGTGGGTTGGCAGGCAAAATGCCTGGAGGCTTAGGCGGTGGCATGGGTGGGATCCTACCTCCAGGGTTTAAGTAAGTATCCCTTTCAATTTAAACCGTTTTTTATGCTGGCAATCTAAGCGGGGATTGAGTATAATCCCCGCTTTCTTGTTTTAGGTGTTTAGTTTGCCAAGATAAGAATTTAGGAGGGAGGTCAGCTTTTAGAGGACTCTTTAAGTTGATTTCCGTAGAAGAATTAGTGGGTCAGGATTTCCTGCCTTCGCCGATCAGACAATAGGAGAATGAAATGGTCGTTATTCGTTTAGCCCGTGGTGGTGCCAAAAAGAACCCTTTTTACAAAATCGTTGTATCCGACAGCCGTCGTGTTTCAACTGGTAAATTCATTGAGCAGTTAGGGTTCTTTAACCCAACTGCGCGTGGCAGTGAAGAGCGCCTGCGTCTAGATTTGGCGAAGGTAGAAGAGTGGACTGCGAAGGGTGCTCAAGTAAGCCCTCGTGTAAAGACTTTGGTGAAAGAAGCCAAAAAAGCTCAGGCATAAAATATAGATGGATACCAGCGATAAAATCCTGCTTGGAGAGATCAATGGTATCTATGGGGTGCAGGGTTGGGTAAAAATTTTTTCCCATACCGACCCTAGAGAGAATATTTTAAGCTATGCGCCCTGGTGGCTTCACTGCAAAGGTCAGTGGCGCCAAGTTCAGATTGAAGATGGCAAGTTGCTGCAAGGTAAAAGTGTTATCGCCAAGCTGGACGGGGTGGATGATCGAGACATCGCACGGCAGCTGATGGGGTGCGAAATTTGGATTGAAAAATCTCAAATGCAACCCTTGCACGGCACCTATTACTGGGTGGATTTAATTGGTTGTGAGGTGCAAAACCTTCAACAGCAATCCTTGGGCAAGGTGAAAAACTTGCTGGAAACCGGTGCGCATGATGTGTTGCGGGTTGAAAATGCTCAGGGTGAACAGATTTTGATTCCTTTTGTGGATGACCATTACATCCAGTCTGTGGATATCGAAAACAAGCAGATTGTGGTGGATTGGCTATTAGAAGAGGACACAGAGTAAGGTGGCAGAACAGAGCGTGCCTTCTCAGCCTTTGCGGTTTGATGTGGTGACGCTGTTTCCCGAGATGTTTGCCGCCTTGACGGAGTCAGGGGTGACTAGTCGAGCCTTTAATAAAGGGTTGGCTGAGTTTCACTCATGCAATCCACGGCAGTTTACGACGGATCGACATCAATCTGTAGATGATCGCCCTTATGGTGGTGGGCCTGGCATGTTGATGATGTACGCCCCACTGAAAGCCAGTGTGGAGCAGATTCAACAGCAGGTGCAGCAGGCAGGGATCGAGAAGTCCTATGTCATTTACCTCTCGCCGCAAGGTCAGCCGCTTACTCAGAAACGGGTAGAGCAGTTGGCCGAGTTGCCGGCCATTACTTTAGTGTGTGGTCGTTATGAGGGGGTAGATGAGCGGTTTATCCAGAAATATGTGGATGAAGAGATCGCCATCGGAGACTTTGTGGTCAGCGGTGGTGAACTGCCTGCCATGATGTTGATGGATGCGGTGATTCGCTTAATTCCTGGGGCTTTAGGACATCAACAGTCGGCAGTAGAAGACTCTTTTACTGACGGTTTATTGGACTGTCCACATTACACTCGCCCAGAAGAGGTAGAGGGAATGGCCGTTCCCAAGGTATTGCTGGAAGGGCATCATGCCAAAATCGATCAGTGGCGTATGGAACAAAAGATTTTACGGACGCAACAACGGCGTCCAGATCTCTATCAGCAGTGGCTGGAGAGGTCAAAAAAAGAGTCGTAAGGCTCTTTTGAGACTTTTAAAAAGTCTCTTTACAACTTGGGTCTAACCTCTGGCGCAGACGAGCGTGAAAGTTGGATAATGAAACTGTGCAAAAGGCACAAATAAAATGGAGTGCTTAAAGATGAGCGATATCATCAAGCAAATTGAAGCTGAACAGATGAAAAAAGAGTTACCAGAGTTTAACCCTGGTGATACAGTTGTGGTTCAGGTTAAGGTAAAAGAAGGTAAGAACGAGCGTTTGCAGGCCTTTGAAGGCGTGGTCATTGCCAAGAAAAACCGTGGTCTAAACTCTAACTTTGTGGTAAGAAAGATTTCTCACGGTGTAGGTATTGAGCGTACTTTCCAGACTTATAGCCCTTTGGTAGACAGCATTGAGGTGAAGCGTCGCGGTGATGTGCGTCGTGCTAAGCTTTACTACCTTCGCGGCCTATCTGGTCGTGCTGCACGCATCAAAGAGAAAGTCAAGTAGTCGAGAACTTTGCACGATTTATTCGTGCAAAAGTCTTGACTTGCGTGTTCGCATTGATTTTTCTAAGAAAACCCCGTCTAATCATAGGCGGGGTTTTTTTATGAGTAAATGATATGGAAAGCGTGAAGGCCTTTAAATTACTGGAAGACTTACTTAAACAGCCCGCTAACCGGTTTCCACTGCCCAGTGAGGTGCAGCAGTTTTTGCAGAGCATGCAATTTCAAGAGGGGTTGAGTGAAAATACCTGTCTGGCCTATCGACGGGATCTGGTGCTTTTTTGGAAGCAGTTGCAGAGACAAAAAGGCACTACTGAAGTCATGCACATCTCTGAGATAACAGAAGAGATGCTCAATGAAGCACTGCTCTCACTCACTCAAGATTTAAAAGAGCGGAGTCAGGCACGACTAATTTCTTCTTTAAAACGGTTATTTCAGTGGCTCTATCAACAAGGTGTGATTGAATTAAATCCCACCTTGAAGTTGAAGCAGGTAAAGTTGGGGAGCCCTTTGCCAAAGGTGATTTCAGAGGAACAAGTTGAGGCACTATTAGCTGCGCCAGAGACAGAAACGCCTTTGGGAGTTCGGGACAGAGCCATTTTAGAGGTGATGTATGCTACCGGTTTGCGGGTATCAGAGTTGGTGGAGTTGAAATTTGAGCAGTTGAGCCTCTCCTCAGGTATGGTGCAGGTGGTGGGAAAGGGGAATAAGGAGCGAATTGTGCCACTGGGAGAGTTTGCCATTGAGTGGGTGAGCCGATATTTAACTGAGGCACGCCCAGCTTTGGTTAAGCAAAAGCGGGTATCCACGCTGTTTGTTTCTCGTATTGGTCGCCCGATGACGCGACAAACACTGTGGCATCGGATTCGAGTATTGGCGGAGCAGGCAGGATTGCCCAAAAACCTCTCTCCTCATGTATTACGCCACGCCTTTGCCACGCATTTATTGAATCATGGCGCTGATTTGCGTACCGTGCAGTTGTTACTGGGGCATAGCGATCTTTCAACCACTCAAATTTATACCTATGTGGCCAATGAGCGGCTGCAAAAGGTGCATCAACAGCATCACCCCAGAGGTTAGCACAGAATCTTTAAAAGTTGCTATAATGGCGGTTCGAAATCAAAATAATGGAATGAATATGTTTTTTTCTTTTTGCAAAGGGAATCGACTCAAGCCTCTACTCTTGGCTACAATCTTAATGGTGGTAGGCTTTACTTCAATGCAGGCCTCAGCAGAAGCAGATACAACAACTGCCGTCCCTTCTCAAGTCACTCACGCGATAAAGTCTCAGTTAGGCAAAATGATTGATAATGTCAATCAAGCACAAATAACGCCTACACCTCTGAAGAATCTCTATCAGGTTACTCTTGGGCCAATGGTGGTCTATATGAGCGGTGATGGACAGTATCTGATTACTGGAAAAATCATCGATCTCAAGAATCGGGTTAACCTGACTGCTCAAGCCAAGGAGAAAGCAGTGAAAGAGGCGCTGGCTAAGGTGCCTGAGAGCAACATGATTATCTATCCGGCTAAGGGAGAACAGAAGCATGTGATAACGGTGTTTACCGATATTGATTGCCCTTATTGCAAAAAACTGCATAAAGAAATTCCAAAATTAAATGCGGCGGGAATCACTGTGCGTTACCTCTCCTATCCTCGAGCAGGCATTGGCTCAAAGTCCTATAAAAAAGCGGTATCCGTTTGGTGTGCAGCTGACCGAGGCAAGGCGATGGATGAGGCGATACGGGGAAAAATTACACCAAAAAACTGTGAAAATACTGTGGCAAATCAATATCAATTGGCACAAACTTTTGAAGTTTCGGGTACGCCCACGATTATTTTAGACAATGGCCGAATCATTCCTGGTTATGTGCCTGCTGAGAAGCTCGTCCAAGTTTTGAATCAAGGCAAAAAGTAGGATAAGTGTATGGTTCAAACTAAGTTACGCAAAGCAATGGAGGCCATTCGAGGGGTTAAGCTCCCTGAGTTGCCGAGTGAAGTATTGCTTTTAGCAGAGGAGTTAAAAGGGCCTTTTCCAGATGTGAATAAGGTGGCTGCCATCATTGAAAAAAATACGGTGATGGCAGGGGATGTG
>CAYOOU010000063.1:1585-9418 GCA_964405635.1 uncultured Piscirickettsiaceae bacterium | reverse complement strand
CCTTAAGCAGCTTTGTTTGCTCTTTATTTTGCTCAACGTTGGCTTGGTAGATGTTTCAGCAGCCGAGTTTTCGAAAGCCTCCCCTTCAATAACCTTATCTCAGCATAAGTTGATTCTTTTGCCAGAACAGAGGAAAAAAATTGATCAGGAGCGGGAGCTCTATTTGAAAAGCCTATTGAACCCTGTTGAGGAAGTGCCATTAGCTGCTAAACCAGGCAAGAAAAAAAAGCGTAAAAGAATGGTTCGCTATGTTTTGCAGTCTGCCATTATTAACTCTCAAGGAGAAGGGCAGATTCAGCTCAATAATCGTTGGTTTAAGCAGCATAATTCACCTATCCGTTTTGAAGTTGATCCAAATAACCCAGCTTTTGTGACTATGCAAGTAGGCAAAAAGCGGTTTGTCGTTCCTGTTGGCGCTACTTTATTGCCTCAAAAAAATAAGATTCTTTGGCAGTCAAAAATTAAAATTGACTCAAATTAAATTCTTAAAATCCTCTGTCCAGCCATAGAGAGCCGTATGCCTCAGCTATCCTCTGCTACCCCTTTTATTCAGCGTATTCAACAACGACATAGGCTTCAGCTAACCACTTCGTTTCTTAATCAGCCTTTACCATCTGAGGATTTTATCAAAGCAGAGGTAGGTGTAGCGGTAGATGAGGCCTCCTCTTTAGTGGAGCTGAAAAAAATATTACGACAGCAACGCAATTTGCACCTTGTTCATATTGCCTATCGTGATTTAGCAGGATTAGAGTCAACGCCGACGGTTTTAAAGGCGCTTTCAGCTTTGGCAGATGCCTTGATTCAGGCAGCCTATCAATGGTTGTATGAAAGCTTTATTCAGCGCTATGGCATGCCAGTAGGGGAAGAGAGTGGTCAGCCTCAACAGTTGATTATTTTGGGGATGGGGAAGTTAGGCGGGAGGGAGCTGAATTTCTCATCCGATATTGATCTCATATTTGTTTATCCTGAAGCAGGGCAAACGGATAGTGCAGCGCCCATTAGCAATGAGCTATTTTTTACTCGTTTAGGTCAAGCTTTTAATCAAGTCATGACTGAAGTAACGGAAGACGGGTTTGTCTATCGAGTCGATATGCGTTTGCGCCCTTTTGGGCAAACAGGACCTTTAGTTTCCAACTTTAATGCGCTGGAAATCTACTATCAACGACACGGGCGAGCTTGGGAGCGTTATGCAGCCTTAAAAGCTCGAGCCATTACGGGGCGTCACTCAGATATTGAGCAGCTCTATCGTCAAATTATTAACCCTTTTGTTTACCGTCGATATACCGACTTTACCGCCATTGAAGCCATTCGAGAGTTGAAAAGATTGATTCGGCAGGATGTGCAGAAAAAAGGGCGGGAGCAGAACATCAAGTTGGGAGAAGGGGGGATTCGAGAAGCGGAGTTTGTGGTGCAGGCTTTCCAGTTGGTTTATGGTGGTCGGTTTCCACAACTCCAAACACAATCCTTCCTACAAGCGTTACAGGAAATTGTCGTTCAGGGGGTTATAGACTCTGATGAAGCCACAATCCTTAGAGAGGCTTATCTCTATTTGCGTAAGGTTGAAAATCATCTGCAAGCGTGGGATGACCAACAAACCCACCTTTTACCTGAGGATGAGCGGTGTCAACAGTTTTTGGCTAAGAGTATGGGGCATTCAGAGTATGCCAGCTTTTTATTGGAGTTGGGCGTGCAACGAGGCGTGCTGCAACAGCAGTTTGCACAGGTTTTTGAAGAAGTGGGCTCTGAAGACAAGGATAAGGCGAGTCATGGCGAGCAGGCTATACGCTTAGTCCTAGAGCAGCAACTAGAGGTGCCCGATCAAATTGAGGTCAGCGACGGTGAGCCATTAATAGAAAGTCTCACTACGCTTGGATTTTCAAATGACTTGAGCAGGCAGGTCTTGAATCGCCTTTATCAGTTTAAGCAGAGCCGAGCCTTTAAGTATGCCAGTGCTGAGGCGATACAGCGATTGAAATACCTACTGCCTCAAGTTCTACAGGTTGTGGCAGAGCAGCCAGAGTCTTTAAGAACCTTAGACCGGGTGCTGAGTGTGCTGGAAGGTATTTTACAGCGGAGTATTTATCTGGTCTTACTGCAAGAGAACCCTCAAACGGTTCAAAATTTGGTGGCAGTTTGCTCAGCTAGTCCATGGTTGACTCAGCAGTTGGTACAGACACCAGCGCTGCTGGATCAGTTAATCGAGGCAGAATCTCTATCTCAGTTGCCGAATCAACAGGTTTTAAACCAAGAGGCGGCGCAAATTGCACAACAAGCCATTCACCTAGAGGGGAGCCCCCCTTATTTGGACGAAGAGTTTTTTATGAATCAAATCCGACTCTGGAAACATCGCCAAGTGTTTAAGGTGGCCGTAGCGGATATTGAGCAGGTGGTGCCGGTGATGCAGGTGAGTGATCACCTAACTTGGATTGCAGAGGCAGCATTGGCGGCCTGTGTGCGTTTTGCTTCCGCCTGGATGGCGCAACGCTCAGGCGTACCAGGTGGTTTACCTAAGCCAGATTTTAACCCCTTTATGGTGATTGGTTATGGCAAGCTTGGTGGTATTGAGTTGGGCTATGGTTCAGACTTGGATATTGTTATGCTCTATCATGGCGTGTCGCCTTCCGAATACTCTTCAGGGGCACATGCTTTGGAAAATAGCCTCTATTTTTTACGGCTCGGGCAGAAACTGATTTCGTTAATGTCTACTCCGATGCCAACAGGTAAACTCTATGAGGTTGATACGCGTTTACGACCAAATGGTGGTAGCGGTTTGATGGTGACCGACTTTGCCAGTTACCAAGCTTATATTGAAAATAAAGCCTGGATTTGGGAGCATCAAGCTTTGGTGCGCGCTCGACCCGTTTGGGGAGAGGACCAAAACAGCCAAGCCTTTACCGGTTTTAGACGGCAATTTTTACAGCAGTCCCGCGATAGTGAAACCATTAGACAAGAGGTGGTGGGGATGCTGCATAAGATGCGAAAGGCTTTGGATCAAAGTCATGGTCAACTGTTGGATTTGAAGTACGGGGTAGGGGGCATTGTTGAGATTGAATTTTTGGTGCAGTACCTAGTGTTGGTGCATGCTCACCAGTTCCCAAACCTCACGCTTTGGACAGATAATATTCGATTATTGCAAGAGATGGCAAAAAAACCAGTCCTGCCAGAGGCATCAGTGAAAACTTTAATTGAGGCCTATCAAGCGTATCGAGCCTGCTATCACCGTCTGGCATTGCAGAATGAAAAGACGATTTTGCCAAAAGAAACGTTTGCTCAGCAGACACAGGCTGTACATGAGATTTGGTTGACCGTGTTGGAGAAGCAGTAACTGCTCACAGTCGTTAATGATTTATTGAGCCCTGTCTGTAAGGGTAGCGGCACGACACTGCACCGCTACCCCTTTCAGAAAAATTAACCAAATTTACCGGTAATATAATCTTCAGTCTGTTTTACCTTGGGGGCGGTAAAGATATTGTCGGTGGTGTCAAACTCAATCAATTCACCCAAATACATAAAGGCTGTGTAGTCAGAGATTCGAGAAGCCTGTTGCATATTGTGGGTCACAATGGCAATGGTGTAGTTCTCTTTGAGCTCAAAAATCATCTCTTCAATTGCCAAGGTGGAAAGGGGGTCTAAAGCAGAGGTAGGCTCATCAAATAGAATCACTTCTGGCTTGAGTGCCACAACACGCGCAATACAGAGACGCTGCTGCTGCCCACCTGAGAGGCCTCGAGCATCATCATTTAGGCGATCTTTTACCTCTTTCCAGAGTGCTACATCTTTAAGGGCTTTTTCTACCTTTTCCTGAAGCACTGCTTTATTTTTCTCTCCTTGCAGGCGAAGACCATAGGCAATATTTTCAAAAATACTCATGGGGAAGGGGGTGGGTTTTTGGAATACCATACCCACGGTTTGCCGCAACCAGATAAAATCATTCTCTTTTTTGAGCGTGAGAATATCGGTGTGGCCTTGCTCCTCAGTATGAAGCATGATTTTGCCTTCATACTTATTGCCAGGATAGAGGTCGTGGATGCGATTCATGCTACGCAATAGCGTTGACTTACCACAACCACTAGGGCCAATGAGTGCTGTGACTTTTTTGGTTTCAATGGGGAGGTTGATGTTGCGGAGTGAGGGCTTAGCGGCACCTTTATAGGTGAAGCTAAAGTCCTGGATGTCCATTTTATTATTACTCATCTAAATTACCTTTTTTCTTGTAACGTCTCAGATTACCCCTAAAATCCGCCATTTCTGCGTTGGGAAATAGTCATTTATATGAATAAACTCACATTTTCCGCCTTGAACTGACGAATTTTAGGGGCAATCTGAGCCATTACAATGTCTAATTGAGAGTTATTTTCTTTCCTTAATCACATAACGGCCCAGCAGATTGAGTCCCAATACAATTAGTGTCAGCACCAGTGCTGCTGCCCAAGCCAAAGAGACCAACTTCTCATCTGGCATGGTGGCCAAGTTATAGATGGAAACGGTCATAGAAGGATAGGTTTGGCTCAGGTCAGTTTCCATATAGATGGTGGATCCACTGGTGTAGAGTAAGGGAGCCGTTTCCCCCACAATTCGGGCAAAGGCCAAAATCAAACCAGTCATAATCCCTACCTTGGCGGCACGAATGACAATATGCATAATCACATGATACTTGGAAGCGCCAATCGCCATGCCTGCCTCTCGTAGCTCAGTGGGTACCAGGCTTAACATATCATCGGTGGTGCGTACCACGATGGGCAGCATCATGACAAATAGCGCCGCTACCCCAGCCCAGCCCGTGGTATGTCCAATTGGAATGACCATAATGGCATAGATAAAGGTACCAATCACAATGGAGGGGGCAGACATCATCACATCACTGAGGTCGCGAATAAAATCGGCATACTTGGTGTGGTTGCCATACTCTTGCAGATAAATGCCTGCTAAAAGCCCTACAGGGATACCTATCAGTGTGGCAAGCCCTGCAATCACAAATTGCCCCCAGATTAGGTTGCGAATGCCGTTATCGACTAAATCATGGGTAAAGATATAAGGGGAAAGGGACTCTACGCCTTTGCCTACTAGGGTGACAATTATCCAGGCAAGAAAAACCAGTCCTAACATGGCTGTAATGGAGGAGAGCACCAAAAAGACCTTGTTGACGATTAACCTCATAATTTATTTCTCCGCAAGAAGTAGTGTTTGGCTGTAAAGATAACAACAAAACTGACCACAAATAGGATGAGAGCAAGGTAGAACAGAACACTCATGCTCAAACCACTGGATTCTGCAAAGTTATTGGCCAGCACGACTGGAATGGAGTTGGTTGGGTCAGTAATGGCGCGAGCAAACTCAAATACACCCCCTATTACAAAGGCCACCGCCATGGTTTCTCCCAGCGCTCGTCCCAGTGAGATGATGATAGAGCCAATAATCCCCGCTTTAGCATATGGGAAGATAATGTCTTTCACCACTTCAAACTTGGTCGCTCCCATCGCATAAGCGGACTCTTTAAGAACATCGGGCGTAGTGTTAATGGCATCTCGACTTAAGGCGGCCATAAAGGGGATAATCATTACACCAAGCACCAAACCAGCTACTAAAAGGGAAACGCTGTGCCCGCCAAAAATGGAGGCGATATAGGGGCCAAAATAGAACAGTGCCCACATCCCGTAGATAATGCTGGGAATGGCGGCCAGTAACTCAATGGCAACCCCCACAGGGGCAACCAGCTTTTCGTGTGCAATTTCAGATAGGAAGACAGCAATCCCCATCGCTACAGGGATGGCAAAGAGCAAAGCAATAGCGGTAGAGAAAAGTGTTCCAATAATAGGAATAGCGCCACCATAAACAACTTCGGTTTGACTATTGCCGTTTTCCTCTTCATGTTCATCATCCATGGGAATGTCGTCATCCATGGCGTCCATGTTGTCTAGATCATCCAATCCATTGTCAGACAGTTCTCCTAACCCCTCTTCATCTAGCCCAGTGGGTTCTTCATTCATTATTTCATCATCAGTTACCATTTCATCTTCTTCTGAAATGGCAGGGCTGGACTCATTCTTTGTAGTTGTTTGAGCAGAGGAAATTGTGTTGGGGGTGGGTTGAGGCTTTTCGACTTGGACCTCTACGCCCCAGCGAGGGTCAATAATAAAGTGGGCACCAAACTTTTCAATGGCGGGTTTTGCCGTCAAATAGAGCACCACAACAGTGGCTACCAGCACAAATAATAAAAAACTAGCACTGAATTGGGCAAGGGATTTGAATATTTTTTCCATGGATTCCAATATTTTGTTAAAGGGTCATGTTCAGCTTGATGCAAGCGTTCACAGCATGCATTGGTGGCATTAGCTTATATAAAGTCACTTAGCACAGTGCAAAGGTCCCAAAGTCACATTATATAAAATAATGCGGCACTTAACCGCCTTGCTATCGCAAGTGCGAATAACCCCAAATCCCGGATTAGAAACTGGATATAGGGTGCCTGAATTTGTTCGCTAGGCGTTTGCAAAAAATCTTAGCTTCACATAGGTTAAGCGGGCATTTTTTGTGAATGCATAGCGGGCAAGGGCAGGTGCTCTATGCCAGTTTTCTAGTCCGGGATTTGGGTTATTGCCGAATTATAATTCAAGCACTCAGAGGCGTGAACTTATTTTAGGCCTTTTTGTGCCCAGTAGTGTTCAATTTTTGTCACCACTTCTTTAGGAAGCGGTACATAACCCAATTCGGCAATGGTATCTGGGTGATTGAGTGCAAAGTCATAGAACTCAGTCACATGCTTCTTATTAGCATTGTCTTTGGGAACCAACACAAAAGTGGCGGTCATAATCGGATAGCCTTTTTTCGGATATTGAATATTAGCGTAGAAATCCTTTTTAGGGTTCAAATTAGCATATTTTGCACCGGCGGCAAAAGATTCAGGGGCTGGGGCAACAAATTTATGAGCCTTGTTTTCAATCACAGCCATATTCAAGCCATTGGAGACCGCATCGGCATAATCCACATAGCCAATCGAGTATGGGTTGGTTTTAATGGCGGTAGAAACCCCAAAGTTTCCTTTACCTGCAATGCGGTTAGGCATTGGCCAGTTTAGCTGTTTTTTGGCACCATAGTGAGAACGCCAAACAGAGTTCATTTTTGAGAGGTAGTAGGTGAACCCAAAGGTTGTTCCAGACTTATCTGAGCGGTGTACAAATAGGATTTTTTTATGAGGTAGCTTAACGCCTGGGTTATCTTGTTTGATGGTTGCTGCATCCCAGTATTCGATATTACCAAGCATAATGCCAGAAATAGCGCGCTCTGAAAGCTTTAGGTTTTTGATGCCGGGTAGGTTATAGGCAAAGGTGATGGCACCAATGGCAACTGGGAATTGAGCCAGTTTTTTCTTGGCAAGGGTCTTAGGCTTTAGTGGCTTATCTGAACCTCCAAAATCCACTTGGCGAGCCGAGACCGCCTTGATTCCTGCCCCAGAACCAGTAGGGGAGTAGTTCACTTTATTCCCGGTAGCCGTAAAAAACGCTTTTGACCACGCCTTATTGGCAGGGTATTGGAAGGATGAGCCTGTACCTTCAATTGTCCAGGCCATCGCAGAAGTTGAAATGGCGGCAGTCATAAGACCAGCAATAAACATTTTTTTCATGGAACATTTCTCCTAGAGATAAAATTTGGAAGTTCTTATTGAACTTAAGGAAGTGCTGACAATCGGGCTTGTTCGGAAGCTAAGCGATTGAATCAGCACTTCTTAGGGATATTATTATAGGAATGCAATATGACAACTTTGTTAAAGTTTGAATAAAAAAGCCCATAACAGAAAACTGTTATGGGCTTTGAGATTACATCACTAAAGATGCG
>CAYOOU010000063.1:0-1485 GCA_964405635.1 uncultured Piscirickettsiaceae bacterium | reverse complement strand
GATTATGCAGAGTAATAAAGTTCAAACTCTAGCGGATGAGTGGTCGCACGGAACTGAGTGACGTGCTCCATCTTCAATTCGATGTAGGCATCGATCATCGCATCGGTGAATACACCACCCGCTTTCAAGAACTCACGATCTTTATCTAGTGCATCAAGCGCTTCTTCCAAAGAAGAACATACAGTGTTGTAGGTCGCTTCTTCTTCTGGGTCTAGGTCATAAAGATCTTTTTCTGCAGGCTCGCCTGGGTCGATCTTGTTCTTGATACCGTCAAGTCCTGCCATCAAGCAAGCAGAGAACGCTAGGTATGGGTTAGCGGTAGGATCAGGGAAACGCAACTCTACGCGACGCGCTTTTTCGCTTGGTGCGTACGGAATACGGATTGAAGCAGAACGGTTACGACCAGAGTAGGCCAAAAGTAGAGGTGCTTCAAAACCAGGAACCAAACGCTTATAAGAGTTGGTGCCAGGGTTGGTGAAAGCGTTCAAGGCACGAGCGTGCTTAATCAAACCACCAATGTACCATAGGGCTTCTTGAGAAAGGCCAGAGTAAACATCGCCAGCAAAAATATTCTTACCATCTTTAGAAAGAGACTGGTTGATGTGCATTCCGTTACCGTTATCCCCTACGATAGGCTTAGGCATAAAGGTCGCAGTCTTGCCTAGAGCGTTACAGGTGTTATGTACCGCATATTTTAGAATCTGTACTTCATCTGCTTTAGCCGTTAGCGTGTTACCTGCAACAGCAATTTCACACTGTCCACCGGTAGCCACTTCGTGGTGGTGCGCTTCAAGCTTAAGACCCATTGCTTCGGCCATGGCGCAAATGTCTGCACGCACTTCATGAAGTTGATCAACAGGAGGTACAGGGAAGTATCCCCCTTTTACTCTTGGACGGTGACCAATGTTACCATCTTCATACACTTTTTCACTGTTCCAAGAGGCTTCGTTAGAGTCGATCTTAACGAAAGAACCAGACATGTCTAAGCCCCAACGCACATCGTCAAAAACAAAGAATTCTGGCTCTGGACCAAAGAATGCAGAATCAGCAATGCCAGTAGATTTCAAATAAGCTTCGGCTTTCTTAGCGATGGCACGAGGATCTTTTTCGTAAGCTTCCATGGTGGCAGGCTCAATGATCATGCAGCGAACCACTAGGGTAGGATCATTGGTGAAAGGGTCAATGAAGTAGCCATCCGTTTGTGGCATTAGGATCATGTCAGAGTCATTAATCCCCTTCCAACCTGCAACTGATGAACCATCGAAGGTTTCACCATCTACAAAAGTGCTTTCATCGATTGAAGATGCAGGCACTGTAACATGTTGCTCTTTACCATGGGTATCGGTAAAACGATAGTCGATCCATTTGATATTGTTTTCTTTGATCGTATCAAGAATTGCTTGAGGCATTTTGATTCCGTCCTTGTTTATGGAAGTGCTGATTAAATCGCTTGAGCTTCTGCGGGACTTTAAGGGGGCAGATTCT
>CAYOOU010000062.1:0-9603 GCA_964405635.1 uncultured Piscirickettsiaceae bacterium | reverse complement strand
GGCAAATAGCCGTGTACTCGCTCAACCCTCTCCGCAACCCCTTGACAAAAATCAACCATCTCCTCCGGGTCATACCCCTGCAGGTTATACGCTTTTGCAACCTCTTCACAGCGGTTGTCTAGCAGATTAAAAGCAAAGCCTAAACGCGCAATTCGATAAGCTTGCTGGATAACCTGTTTGGCGTACTGCTCTGCACCGTCAAAGGGCTCATTTAGGGCACCGGAGAGCATCACTAAATCAAACTGATTTTGGTCAAAATCAAAATCTGATAGCTCTCCTTGCTGGACTTTTATGCCAGGGTACTGAAATCCTGCACTTTCTACCATAGCCGGTGAGATATCAATGCCTAGATAGTCAAATTCAGGAAAGTGGCCTGCCGCTGTTTGTTGCTGCAAATAAGGGTAAAGGTCTCCAAAACCACAACCTATGTCTAAAATTTTGACAGGTGTTGTCAACTTAGGAAGATGTAAAATGATTTCACTCAATACCTCAAATCGCTTCTGCTGCACTGAAGCATCTTTCCAAAAAAGTGCTTTCGGTTGATAACCAAAATGCTCTATGGCAACTCGATGTCGAGTTTGAATCCGTAACCTTTCCTTTTCTGGCAATTTGGGGGAATGTTTCTCTGTCATACTGACCGCCTACCTATATAGCTTCAACCTTTGCCAGAGCCTTCCATCTGTTGCAACCATTCAATCTCCTCTTCACTAAAACCTGCCTCTCGTCGTGCCTCATAGTTAAAAGGCCCTCGCAGTTTTCCATGAAAATAATCATTTAACAGTTGCTGAAAAATTACAAATGGATTCACACCCCGCTGTTCACACACAAAACGAAACCAACGCGTGCCCACCGCTACATGACCAATTTCATCATGCAACAGCACCTTTAAAATCTCAATGCCCCGTTTATCCCCCACGGCACGCAGTTTATGAATCATCTCAGGCGTCACATCTAACCCTCGTGCTTCTAAAGTTCTAGGCACCAAAGCCATTCGCACCAGCACATCATGATCGGTTTCATAGGTGCTCTGCCACAACCCATTATGCGCTGGGAAATCACCATACTCAAACCCCAGTTCCGCTAAATGCTCTCGAACCATCTGAAAATGATACGCCTCCTCTGTGGCGACCCTTAGCCAGTCTGCATAATAAGCCATTGGCATCTGTTGAAACCGATAGAGGGCATCCAGAGCCAGATTTATCGCATTGAATTCAATATGCACAATAGCATGCATCAATGCTGCCAATCCTTCTTTGGAGCCCAGTTTTCGTTTTGGCAATTGTTTTGGCGGCACCAAATCTGGTTTCGCTGGACGACCAGGATCTGGAATTCGATCAATAGGAATGGACGTAAATGAGAACTGTTTATTAGAAAAAGATTGCTGAATTTGATCCAAAAGGTGGACCTTTTGATCAATATCCCCTTCCATTAAACACTGATGAACTTGTTGAAAAAAGTTTTGTATCATAATTTAGCTTTGTATCTAAGTAACTATTCAGTGAATAGTTAGATAGCTTCCATAACTATTTAGATTCCCACTAAAATCCATCCATTCAAGGCGGAAATGGTGGATTTTAGGGAGTAAACTGAGTAGTTATGTCTCTAAAACAAAAAAGCCGGCATAAGCCGGCTTTTAGCGAAATAAACTTAAAACTTACTTCTGCTTACCATAATAAGCTGCTTGAAGGTATGGAACCCCTTTGAACTGCTTAGCATCAATGGCTGAGAACAACTTCGCCCACTTGGCGCGGTCTTCTTTAGTCATTACATAAGATGGGTTCAAACCTTTTGTTTTGTCGCCATACTTAGCTTCAATTTTACTTAACTCTGCAAAGCACTGTTCAACTGTAGTCTTTTGCTTAAGCGCATGAGCGGCTTCCGCACCCTTATCTTTAGTGGTTTGAACAATCGCATTACCATCAGCAATACAATCATCATAAACAGAAGCATTTGCATTCAAAGAAACAGCAGCAATGGCTGCAATAAATAGGGCTTTAATAGAGTGGTTCATTCAATCTCTCCAACTAGGGGGTTAACATTTTTAACAGTGCTATTCTGCCGTTTTTAAAAAGAGTTTGCAAGCAAAAAAAGCCCTTTCTGTATTAGAAAATAATTAAACACTTATAAGTTTAATTTATGGTCACACAAGGTAACCTTTCTACTTAAACCTGTGCCTTGGTTTTGCTTAAAAACAGTAACAACTTCAATACCAATAGGCAACTGAGTAGATACAGCACCTGAGAAAGACCATGTAGCTGAGCAAAACTGTGCCACAAAGGAGAGTCATGACTCAACGGCTGCCCCGTTTGTTGTAGCGCCTGCTGTTTCAAGGCCTGCATGGCAGGGGAAAGTTTAAACAATTGCATCCCTTCAGCCAATAATATAAACAGAAAGTGCAGATGCAACCGCCAGGATGATACCTTAACAGAAACTTGCTTGGCGTAATCTTTGGTTGCCAACCCCCAAGCCAGCAATGCCATAATCACCATCTGCCAGTGTGCAATACCCAAGTAAACTCCAGCAATCTCTCCAGCCTGAAAGCTGGGTAACATTTTAAACAGCACCGGTACGGCAATATACCCCAGTGTCACATAAAAGGTAAGGGAAACCAGCAGTAAAATTTGAATCAGCATTCGAGACCTTTGTAAGCGTGGAAGCGAGTAATACCTAAATCCCCAGTTAGAAATTGGATAAAGCGTGCTGCCACTTGTTCGCTAGGGGTGGTGCGATTTGCCTACTTTCTAACTGGGGATTGGGGTAATAAAACCTCTAAATATACTGGACTTCTACAATCTCATAGGCAATCTTACCGCTAGGGGCTTCTACAATGGCTTCATCCCCTTCTTCCTTGCCAATCAGAGCACGGGCAATAGGAGAGCCCACAGAGATTTTATTCTGCTCAATATCTGCTTCTTCATGCCCCACAATTTTATAGGTTACCTCTTCATCACTGTCCAAGTTAACCAGTGTGACAGTCGTCCCAAATACTACCTTACCAGTTTGTGGTAGCTTAGTCACATCAATCACCTGTGCATTGGCCAATAAGCCTTCAATTTGCGCAATACGCGCTTCAATTAACCCCTGCTGCTCACGAGCAGCATGGTATTCGGCATTCTCTTTTAAATCACCATGCTCTCTGGCTTCAGCAATGGCTTTACTGATAGCCGGACGCTCCACCTTTTTTAATTGTTGCAGTTCTTCATGGAGCTTATCTGCCCCTTCTTTGGTCATGGGAAACTGTTGCATACTGACTCCTTACGCTCATTATTCTTTTATCTATGATTTTACTCTGCACAAAATAAAAATGACAGCACCTACAAACAGATACTGCCATTTTATTAAGAGACCTTTGCACAAGATAAATCTACGGATAAAAAAATGGCAAAGATCTCTAAGCTCAAATTGATTAATTTTGACTCAAATCTTGCAGACGATTAATAGTGTAATCATCAAGATAGTCCATTGCTGCCACCAAGGCAAAAGCACCGGCCATGGTGGTGGTGTAACACACCTTGTGCATTAGGGCTTCGCGGCGAATACTGGAAGAGTCCTTAATGCTCACAGATCCATCTGATGTATTGACAATCAAGTCAATCTCTTCATTGACAATCATATCCACAATATTTGGCCGACCTTCAGTCACTTTATTAACAGGTTCGACTTCAATGCCATTTTCTTCTAACTTTTTCGCTGTACCACGGGTGGCGACCACCTTAAATCCTTTATTAACCAATTTCTTAGCCAAATCTACAACCTTCTCACGGTCTGCCTGACGCACGCTAATAAAGGCGGTACCTGAGCGTGGAATCTCTGTACCTGCTGCTAACTGCGCTTTGGCATAGGCTTGACCAAAGGTATCGCCCACGCCCATGACTTCACCGGTAGATTTCATCTCTGGCCCAAGAATTGGGTCAACGCCCAAGAACTTAATAAAGGGGAACACCGCTTCTTTCACTGCAAAGTAGTCTGGCTTCACCTCTTGAGTAAAGCCTTGCTCTTCCAGCTTTTGCCCTACCATACAGCGAGCAGCGATTTTCGCCAATGGGTGTCCAATCGCTTTGGAGACAAAAGGCACCGTACGAGAGGCACGAGGGTTAACCTCAAGCACATAAATATCATCGCCTTTTACCGCAAACTGGGTGTTCATTAAGCCCACTACATCTAAAGCCTTGGCCATTTTAGTGACCTGGTTGCGAATTTCGTCTTGGATATGGGCTGGAATACTATAAGGCGGCAAAGAACAAGCGGAATCCCCGGAGTGAATCCCAGCCTGCTCAATATGCTCCATGACACCACCAATCACCACATTTTCACCATCACAGACAGCATCAACATCCAGCTCAATGGCATCATCTAAGAAACGATCCAGTAGTACAGGTGAGTCATTGGACACTTTAACCGCTTCAGTCATATAACGAGACAAGTCCGCATCGTTATAAACAATTTCCATCGCACGCCCACCCAAAACATAGGAAGGACGCACCACTAGAGGATAGCCAATCTCATTGGCCAAAGCCAAGGCCTGATCTTCAGAACGTGCCGTACGGTTAGGCGGTTGACGTAGCCCTAAGCTCTCCAACAACTGCTGGAAACGCTCACGGTCTTCTGCCAAGTCGATAGACTCAGGAGAGGTACCGATAATAGGCACACCAGCCGCTTCTAGGTCTTCAGCCAACTTCAGTGGCGTTTGACCACCATACTGAACAATCACCCCTTTTGGCTTCTCTACATCGACAATCTCTAATACATCTTCCAGCGTTAGCGGCTCAAAGTAGAGACGATCTGAAGTGTCATAGTCGGTAGAAACAGTCTCTGGGTTACAGTTCACCATAATGGTCTCATAGCCATCTTCCCGCATCGACATGGCGGCATGCACACAGCAGTAGTCAAACTCAATCCCTTGTCCAATACGGTTTGGCCCGCCCCCCAATACCATAATCTTATCTCGATCTGTTGGGTTAGCCTCACACTCATCATCATAGGTGGAGTACATATAGGCCGTGGAGGTTTCAAACTCTGCCGCACAGGTATCGACCCGTTTGTACACAGGGCGAATCCCCAAAGTGTGGCGGAATTTGCGAATAAAGGCGCTATCGGTATTCAACAGCTTGGCCAAGCGACGGTCGGAGAACCCTTTGCGCTTAAGCTGACGCAAAAGATCTTCATCCAGAGCGTCCAAACCGCGCTGCTTAAGATCATCTTCCATGGCTACCAGCTCTTCAATCTGAGCTAAGAACCAAGGATCGATTTTGCACACTTCGTGAATCTCATCTGCATCCCAGCCTGCACGGAAAGCATCAGCAACATACCACAAACGCTCTGAGCCAGGATCTCTCAACTCACGACGCAGTACATCTTTAATCTCTTTCTCATCCATATTGGCTAGATCCATCACTTCATCTAGCCCATCTTTGCCCGTTTCTAGTCCACGCAAGGCTTTTTGTAAAGACTCTTGGAAGTTGCGACCCATCGCCATCACTTCCCCTACTGACTTCATCTGAGTAGAGAGACGATCTTGCGCTTGAGGGAACTTCTCAAAAGTAAAACGAGGCACCTTGGTGACGACATAGTCAATGGTCGGCTCAAAAGATGCCGGCGTTGCCCCATTGGTAATTTCATTGGACAACTCATCTAGGGTATAACCTACTGCCAATTTAGCCGCAATTTTGGCAATGGGGAAACCTGTGGCCTTAGAAGCCAAGGCAGAAGAGCGAGAAACCCGTGGATTCATCTCAATAATAATCATCCGCCCTGTTTCAGGGTTAATGGAGAACTGCACATTAGAGCCTCCTGTCTCCACCCCGATTTCCCGCAACACTGCCAAAGAAGCATCTCGCATGATCTGATACTCTTTGTCAGTCAAGGTCTGCGCTGGGGCAACGGTAATAGAGTCTCCAGTGTGTACACCCATAGGGTCTAGGTTTTCGATGGAGCAGACAATAATGGCGTTATCATTTTTGTCCCGCACCACTTCCATCTCATACTCTTTCCAGCCTAGGATGGACTCTTCAATTAGCAGCTCTTTAGTTGGAGAAAGATCCAGACCAAACTTACAGATCTGCTCAAACTCTTCTTTGTTATAGGCAATTCCGCCACCAGAACCCCCTAAAGTAAAGGAGGGACGAATCACTGTCGGGAAGCCCACTTCCTTTTGAATTTCCCAGGCCTCTTCCATATTATGCGCCACGGCGGATTTTGGCATATCTAGGCCAATTTTCTCCATCGCCTGACGGAAACGATCACGGTTTTCTGCTTTATCAATCGCATCGGCATTCGCCCCAATTAGCTCAACGCCATATTTTTCCAGTATGCCATTTTCATAGAGATCTAAAGCACAATTCAATGCCGTCTGACCACCCATGGTTGGCAAAATGGCATCGGGGCGCTCTTTCGCAATAATATGCTCAACGGTTTTCCACTCAATGGGCTCAATATAGGTGGCATCTGCCAACTCAGGGTCCGTCATAATGGTGGCCGGATTAGAGTTGACCAAAATAATTCGACACCCCTCTTCCTTCAACGCCTTACACGCTTGCACCCCAGAGTAGTCAAATTCACAAGCCTGACCAATAATAATGGGGCCTGCACCAATAATGAGAATGCTTTCTATATCTGTTCTTTTTGGCATGTCTTTCTTCCTAATAAACGGGGTTATGCGTTCGTCATCACCCATCTTGCCACTGAAATCCGCCATTTCTGCGTTAAAAAATGTTCATTTATCAGAAAATAAACTCACATTTTTCGCCTTGAACTGGCGAATTTCAGCGGCAAGCTGAATAATAACTATCTATTCTTATAGTGTTCAATATTGGCAATAAACTGGTCAAACAGCGGCGCCACATCGTGAGGCCCTGGACTGGCTTCAGGATGACCTTGGAAGCTAAAAGCGGGTTTATCCGTCAACTGAATGCCTTGCAAAGACTGATCAAACAGGGACTTATGCGTCGCTACAACATTGTCAGGCAAAGAGTCTGCATCCACTGCAAAACCGTGGTTTTGAGAGGTGATCATCACTTTTTTACTCTTTAAATCCTGCACTGGGTGGTTGGCACCGTGGTGACCAAATTTCATCTTCACTGTTTTTGCACCGGTGGACAAGGCCAAAAGCTGATGCCCCAAACAGATGCCAAAAACGGGAATATCAGTTTTTAAAATCTCTTGAATCGCCTCAATCGCATAATCACAAGGCTCTGGGTCTCCAGGGCCATTAGAGAGGAAAATGCCATCTGGATTCATGGCCAGCACTTCCGAAGCGGGCGTTTTGGCAGGCACTACAGTCAACTTACAGCCTCGCTCAGCCAACATCCGCAGGATATTGCGTTTGACACCATAGTCGTAAGCCACCACATGGTACTTGGCTTGATCTGCACGCTCTGGATGCCCTTCACCTAGTTTCCAAGTGCCCTCTGTCCAAACATAGGTTTCAGGCGTGGTGACTTCTTGAGCCAAGTCCAACCCTTTCAAACCACTAAAGGCTTGCGCCTGAGCCACTGCTGCCTCAGCATCTGCTTCTGTGATCTCATCTTTTGCCACAATCACACCAGACTGCGCCCCTTTATTTCGCAGGATTCGGGTCAGTTTACGGGTATCGATATCCGTGATCGCCACCACACCTTGCTCCCAAAGATATTCCGGCAAAGATTTTTCTGCTCGGAAATTGCTCATCTTTGGCGGACAGTCTTTAATAATCAGTCCCTGAGCCATAATTTTGGGTGACTCCTCGTCTTCAGTATTCACCCCCACATTCCCAATATGAGGGTAGGTTAGGGTCACCAACTGCTTAAAATAAGAGGGATCGGTTAAAATTTCCTGATAACCGGTTAGAGAGGTGTTAAACACCACTTCACCCACTGTTTCACCTTGTGCCCCTAAAGACTGCCCCCAAAACAGTGTGCCATCTTCTAATGCAAGCAATGCTGTATATTTCATATCGTCTTAATCTCTATTTGTAGAACAACAAAATATGGGCATAAAAAAACGGAGCCTATTCAGTAAAGAATACACTCCGTTTTAAGTTGACTTTTTCATCCCTTCAGAAGGGGTGCAAGCCTGAAACTGCCCTGTTGATTTTGCCATTCTTTGACCCTTTAATAATTCCGCAAATTGTACTTGATTCCACAGTTTCTGTCTATGATTTTATTCCCTCAGCCACAGGGGAAGTGCTGATTAAATCGCTTGGATTCTGGCAATGCCAAATTTCCAGAATCAAGGCATCTTTTCGCAGATGTATGTCAATACTTCAAGAAAAGATAACGCAGAAGCTGGAAATTTGGCTTTTCCCCTTCGGGCGGGGCTTTAAGGGGGCAGCTTCGTCGTTAGGCTTTTTGACAAGGGCTTGCCATTGTCTGCAAAGCCTGCCTAGAATCTGCCCCCTTAAAGCCCCGCAGAATCTCAAGCGATTTAATCAGCACTTCCCTCAGTTTTTCACCACCATTTTCAACCGCTTGTCACTAACTGACGACCGCTCACACTATAAACCCTATTTATCACCAAGCCAAAGTGATTTTATTGCCACTTGAAACCTAAAACCCTATTTTCCCTCTATAATATGGAAAAACAGACTGAAAGGAATTTTGATATGAATATTACCATCTTAGGCACCGGCTTTGCCGCCCTAACAGCCATTAAAAATGTGCGCAAACACGCACCAAATGCCACCATCACGGTTATCGCCCCTAAAGACGAAATGATTTACCTTCCTAGCTTAATCTGGATTCCCTCTGGATTACGAAAAGGAGATGATCTACGCATCAACCTGCAAAACTTTTTTAACCGCCAAAAGGTTCAATATATCCAGGGTGTTGTGCAAAATGTGACCAATGGTGGCCGTACAGTCATTACGGATCAAGGAGAGCATCACAATGACGGTTTAATTATCGCTACTGGCGGTCGCTTTATTAAAAAACTGCCAGGCATTGAGCACGTCATTACCCCTTGTGAAGGCATTCCAGCTGCTGAACAAATTAAAGAGAAGCTGGAGAACATGACCAGCGGCACCATTGCCATCGGCTTTGGCGGAAACCCCAAAGAGCCTTCTGCAATGCGAGGTGGGCCTATGTTTGAGTTTCTGTTTGGGATTGATACCCTGCTGCGTCGCCGAGGCATACGAGAAAAATTTAAATTGGTATTTTTCAACCCAGCGCCAAAACCAGGCAAACGCCTAGGGGACAAAGTACCTGATGCCGTGCTGAAGATGATGAAGAAAAAAGGCATTGAAACCCATCTTGGGCATAAAATGAAAGGCTTTGAAGCCAATAAAGTTATCACCGAGGGCGGAGAAATCTCCGCTGACCTGATTCTATTTATGCCCGGTATGACTGGCCCTGCTTGGGCGGCAGACTCTGATATGCCATTGTCTGAAGGCGGCCTCATTAAAGCCAATGAGTTCTGCCAAGTAGAAGGGCTTGAAAAAACCTATGTAGCTGGCGACTCTGGCAGCTTCCCCGGCCCAGACTGGCAAGCTAAACAAGCTCATGCAGCAGATTTACAAGCCACTAAAGCAGCAGAGAATCTTGTTAAAGAGCTCAACGGTCAGACCAACTTTGAGCCTTTTAAACATGAGCTCATCTGCATCATCGACACGCTTAGCCACGGCATCTTAGT